>CAVZNE010000362.1:0-4873 GCA_963776445.1 Terriglobales bacterium | reverse complement strand
CGGCGATCTGTCTGGCAGCGCCACGTGGACGAACGCGGCCAATGGCAGCAAACTGTCCGAGACAGCCGTCGAGAAGGTGCGCAACGCAAGCCCGATCCGGATCAACGAATTCCGCATCAGTTCCGGCAATGCCAATGCGACGGATTCCTTTATCGAGCTGTACAACGCGGGCACTGAGAGCGTGGACCTCTCCAACTGGACTCTGACCGTGCACCCGGCCCAGCAGGCCATCTTCTCGTCAGTAAATATTCCAGCCGCGACCAAACTCGCGGCTCATGGCTTCTATCTGCTCGGCCTGTCCAACTCCGGCCTGGCAGTCGCGGCGCATGCCGGCGATAGCATCATTCACGTCCGAAGCACGGCCGGAATGAAGCCCGGCGATACCATCGGCATCGACACCGGCTCCGCCACTGAAACGCGCAAGATCGCAAGCCTGGGAACGGCGGCCAGCAACAATACGACGCTGTGGCAACCTCTCCCGGACGGGCCGGTGATAACGCTTGCGCCCAACTCGACCAACGTTCCGGTGACCAGCGTTGAAGGTTTCGTGGTGGGCCAGAAGATTGCTCTCGGCCATGGCGCTACCTACCCCTCCGTCGCAAGAGATCTGGAGCAGTACGAGGTGGCCACGGTCACCGCGGTCGGCAAGCCGGGCACGCAGGCCTACCTGGCGGCGGACGCGCCGGCCGGAGCAGACAACATTCAAGTGACGGACCTTTCCGGCATCTCAGTGGGAGACATGATCAGGCTGGACATCGAGAGCGTTGGCCATGGGATCGAGACCGTGACGGTCACGCATGTCGGCACGAAAGCAAGCCAGTCGAATGTCTCGGGCGATGCCCATGCCGGCGCGACCCATATCAAAGTCCGCAGTGCGGAAGGCTTTGCCGTTGGAGACAAGATCACGGTCGGCGCCCCGGCGAACAAGGAGACCGTGACGGTTACGGCCATTCGCGCCGATGGCCCGAACGGTGCCGGCATCGACTTTAAGCCGGCCCTCGCGAAGACCCACATCCGCGATGAGTGGGTGGTGTCGCCGGGCACGGGGCTCGATCTGGCTGCCCCGCTCAAGTTCAACCATGCGGCCAACCTTCCCTTCAGCGATCGGGGATCGGGGATCAACTTTGAGCCGCCGGCCGCCTTCGCCCACTCCAGCAACGAGCCGGTCATGGCGCTCGGCGCCGGCATCACGCTCTCCAGTCCGCTGGCCAGCAGCCACCACCTCAATGCCGCCGTGCGCGACGCTGCGGTCACCACCGCGGGCTACCAGGGAACGCCGGCGCCCGACCTCTGGTTTGGCGGGCCGGAGCTGACCTCCAGCGCGCCCCTCTTTGGGCACACCATCAACGTCAAAGAGGGCAGCCTGGTTTTGCGCGATGCTTCGGGGTTGGTTGTCGACAGCCTCAACTACGGCGGCCTCGTCGATCCATGGGCGGCCAAGGGCTACCAGGCCAAAGCCGGACTGGACCAGAGCGGCTGCCGCGTGGCCGTGCCCGGCTCGGCCGAGGGCTTTGGGCCAGAAGCCGCTGCCGGGGCCGCCAATTCCAGCGCGGGACGCTTCCCGGACGGCGCGGACACCGACAGCAACTGCACCGATTTCCTTCAGCAGGCCGCAACCACCCTGCGAACCGCATCGGCCGCCGGCGCAACCAATATTAAAGTCGCCGGCGTGGAGGGCTTTGCGGCCGGCCGGACCATCCTCATCGATACGCGAGCAGACCAGGAGACAGCGGCGATCGCAACGGTGGGCACGGCAGGCGCCACCACACAGGGTGTCGCTACCAGTGCCGGCGCGACCGTGATCCCCGTGGCGGATGTGATCGGCTTCAGCCAAGGCCAGTCCATCACCATTGACCGTGGTGCAAACGCCGAAATTGCGGTCATCGCCTCCATCAACTGGTGGGGCGGCGCCACAATCACTGTCGTCGCACCGCTCAGACACGCGCACGCCCCCGGCGCACAGGTCTCCGGCTCCGGGATTACGCTAACCACTGCATTGACCAAGCCGCACTTCACCGGGGCTCAGGTCGGTGACAACCTTCCCACGCCCGGCGCACCCAACCGGTATTACAGGAAGTCTCATTGAGAGTGCGTGGGGTACTGCATGGCTTATTGATCGTAAGGTCGATCAAATAAACGCGCTTGATGGGTATTTACCTGACTTAGGTGACCACAACCTTTTTAGTGTTTGCCGTCGGTGGAAGATTATCCGCGAGATCTGCTTGAGCTGGAGCGCCGCTTTTCGGCCGAGGCGGGTTGCCGGGAGTATTTGTTTCAACTCCGCTGGCCAGAAGGATTCTGCTGCCCAGGCTGCGAGGGCCGGAAGGCGCGGCCGGCCTCATGGTCAGCATCATCCCCCTGAAGCAGGCGTCGATTCGCGCACCATCCAGACTCTCGGCTCTGCGGCGTCTCTGGGGACTTTGTTCTTCCAGTCCTTGCAGTCCAAAGGCACACCAGCAGCCCTTGTCCTATGCAGCAACCTACCAGGCCAGGCGCATCAGGGATATCCCTTGCCGCGGTATGCTCGTTTCGATCGACATCCGACCGTTTGTTATATCTACCCACTGGGGTGAATTAAGAAGCTGCAGTTGGCCTGCGGCCTTCAGATCGGCGTATTGACTCATTGCGGGATGCTGCGGCGACCCCATCGCGAGCCACGCTGTGTAGGCATTGCTATGCGTATCATCGATCCGGTAGTGCTCCAGCAATACCTTGCGCACGCCCGCCGGAATTCCCGTGATCGTCACCGTAGTGGCAGCCGGCTCGGCGGCGCCCTCCACATCGTGGTAATTCCACACCAGTACAGCCGCTTCATGATCGCCATATGTGGCGAATGCGTCGACATCCGGCGTCTGGCGAACACCGGTGCTGACCAGCGTCTTCAAGGGAACACTTCCGGAACTGATTGCGTCAACGCGATTGCCGGACATGAGACCGAATAGGCGGAAGACGTTCAGCACTGGCTTGTCGATGCCGTTCGTGGCCAGCGAGCGAAAGCCTTCAAAGTAATCCTTATCCTCAAATTCGAATGACCAACTCAGCATCGCCTGCAGGTTGACCGCGTGGCGATCCTGAAGTTCGAACAAGGCTTTGAACGCGGCTGCGGTGTAGGCGGGATAGAGCGTGCCATTGCGATAGTTGTTCGCTGGGTTCATCTTCGCGGAGCAGGCTGCACAGCCCTCGGGATCCGCTTCGCTGAGGATGATGGGGAGCTTTCTGAATCGCGGATACGAGGCGATCAGCGCGAAACCCTGATCTGCATCATGGAGTTCGCTGTGGATGTCCATGGTGACCTTGCCGGCGTCGATTTTCGGCGAGCCCTTGCAGTGAAAGGAGATGAAGTCCATCGGAATGGTTTTGCCATCCGCGGCGCTCCTGCCTGTGTTCACATGCTCAAGAAAATTCTGAAGAAACGAATATGCCTTTGGATTTCCAGGGCCGGTCGAAGCCGGGCCGCCGACCTTTGCACCGGGAAGCGCCGCCCTCACGCCCGCTACAGCGTAGTCATAGAGCTTCCAATACTCCTGCGGCGTCGCGTGCCAGTAATCGATGTCCGGCTCATTCCAGACTTCGAAATACCATTGCAACACCTCACTCTTGCCGTATCGCTCGACCAGGTGGGCGGTGACGGCCCGCGCAAGTTCTCTCCACCTGGCATAGTCTTTCGGCGGATTGTTGCTCTTGCCGGAGATCGTCGATTGCGGAAAGTGAACCTGATACGGCTCATGACGGTCCGGAAGGTCCGCAGCCAGATCCTTCGGCATAAACCCAAGCTCGACCATGGGTCTGACCCCTGCCGCCTGATACGCGTCGAAGATGCCGTCGAGGATCTTGAAGTCGTAGATTGGTTTGCCGTTTGCGTCTTCTGAGTAGACATTTGTCGAACTGAACTTCAGCTCCGCTTTGCCGTCGCCCGAGGTGAGCAGATGATGCGTGCGGATGTAGACGGGCGCCGGACTGAAGTCATGCAACTCGCCCAGGAGCTCTTTGCCGTGGGGCATGGTCGTATAGTTCGCTTCGTCGTAACCGAACCAGCGGTAGATGGGCTTGTAGACGCCGACGGTCTTGGTCAGGTCAACCTGAATCGTGACCCCTGGCTCATGGGAGATTGGAGCGGAATCGGGCACGATGCCTTGGGCAACGAGCGGAGCGGTCAGCGACACCGTCAATGCGATCTTGCGAATCGAGAAAACGATCTCGATTCGCTCGCGGAACCCTTTGAAAAGCTGCGCCATTGTGCATCGCCTCCGCCTCAATGATACGCATGAGCGGGTGATAGGTTCCGGCAAGTCGAGGACGGCTGGAAAGTGTGGTCGAAGTTAGGTTGATTGCTCCCGTTGCCTTCGGTGTTTTCCCAGAACCTATTCCAAGACGGTTTCCGTGTCGCGGTCGAAGCAGGAGTGCAAAAAAGAGCCGCAACGACGACTTGGCCATGGGTTCGTTACTGTTGAAAGCAACCCATGATGTCAACTCCGGCCAAAGCACGGTTCTTTTCACGGCGATGGCTGGTCGCCATTGCCGTTATGTCCAGCGCGATCATGGAGGTATTGAACACCTCGGTGGTCAATGTAAGTCTGCCGCACATAGCAGGGAGTCTCTCCTCGACGGTCGATGAAGCCACCCGGTCCTACCTGGACGCTCACCCGCCAATTGAAAAGACCGCCGGCATGCTCGTTGCCGCTGGATGGCTCATCCAGAATCGGGCCGACGCCAACCTCGACGCCGGCCGCGGTGTTGCCATCCGCGAATTTGCCCTCGGTCACGGCTTTGGCGAAGCCGACTATCTCCTCTTTGTGGATGGGCAGGCAGCCGGCGTCGTAGAGGCCAAAAAGGAGGGCTCGCCCCTCGTCGGCGTTGAAACCCAGACGCAGAA
>CAVZNE010000361.1:0-4829 GCA_963776445.1 Terriglobales bacterium | reverse complement strand
CGACCAATGAGAAATATTTGAGATGACTAATTAGAAAACCGATTGAATAGTTTATTAAGTTATGAGTAAATATTTAAAAATGTCTAAATGCAAGTTTAATAAAGTTAGGATTAGAAAAAATAAAAAATGTATAAGCTTAGCAATACGTCTGAACCAAGCAAAAAAAACGTATTGCTCCGAAGTGGCCCGATGCCGAGGCCGACATGGGACACCACCACTTCCACTACGCGCTCTATCCGCACGCGGGGACGTGGAAGGACGCGCTCACGGTGCGCCATGGCTACGAGTACAACTATCCGCTGACGGCGGTGGTGACGACGGCGCATGCGGGTTCGCTGCCGGCGCAACACTCGTTTGCGTCGGTCACGCCAGAGAACGTGGTGCTGACCGCGGTGAAGAAGGCCGAAGACGCGAAGGGCTTGATCTTCCGCGTGTATGAGTGGGCGGGGAAGAGCTCGACGGTGGAGTTTCACGTGCCCGCGGGGGCGACGGGAGCCACGGTGACCAACCTGATGGAAACGCCGGAGGGCGGGCCGCTGACGGTGACCGGCGACGTGGTAAAAGCGCAAATCAAGCCGTTTGAGATTTTGACCATCCGGGTGGATTATCCGGCGGGTGGAACGAAGGAGTAACGGCGTTTCGCAGGCAAGAACAGAAAGGGGCTCCCGCAATGGGGGCCTTTTTCTGTGAACGGGCAGCGGGATTTGAGGAACATTTACCCAAACGATGACGTATAACAGGGGCAAGAGGGCGATAGCCATGATGCGTGAAGCGACAAGTTTGCTGGTTGGCCTGGCTTTGGCTGCCGGGATGGCGGGATGCAGGGTCCACGTGGATAAGGGGGCAAACGGCGAGGACAAGCAGGTGCAAGTGGATACGCCCTTTGGCGGCGTACATGTGAATACCGACCAGTTGACCGCCTCGGACGTGGGATTGCCGCTGTATCCGGGCGCGCAGCCGTTCAAGAGCGACGACAAGCACAAGTCGGCGGACATTCGCCTGGGCTTTGGCGAGTGGCAGTTGCGGGTGCGGGCGCTGAGCTATGCAACCAACGACAGCAAGGAAAAGGTGACGGAATTCTACAAGAAGGCGCTGACCCGCTACGGCGACGTGATTACCTGCCAGGGCAATACGCCGGTGGGAACGCCGACGGTGACTTCGGAAGGGCTGACCTGCTCCGACGACAAGAATACGAAGGTGCAGGTGGACCGGGGAGACTACGGCGGCATGAAGAATGGCCTGGAGTTGAAGGCCGGGTCCAAGCGGCACCAGCACATTGTGGGTTTTGAGGATCCGCAGGACGGCAAGACGCGGTTTGCGCTGGTGGCGCTGGATTTGCCGGCGGGAACGGACAAGGATTCCGGAAAGAGCGACTAAAGGCTGGGCTGTTTCAGCAAGGTCGAAGTGTTTGTGGCCGCGCGGCTCCATTGCCGCGCGGCTTTTCTGTGAGGGCAACCAAGCAATTTGCAAGCGGACGGGGTTGGGGGATGGCCTACAATTCCAGCAAGCGAAAGACAAATCCCCTCTGACCGGAGCCAGTTCAATGAAGTTGAAAGCACTTCGCCTCATTCCCGCGGCGCTGCTTACCGCGGCGCTGCTTCTGCATGCTGCTGACAAGCCCAAGACTGCGCCGCCAGCGGCTACCGATCCGTATGCCGAGGTGCAACCCGCCACTGAGTCGCTGGATCTGGGCATGTACCAGCGGATTCGCGACGAGGGGCTGAACCGCTCGCATGTGATGGAGTTTGCCACGGCGCTGATGGACGGCATTGGGCCGCGGCTGACCGGTTCGCCCAACCTGAAGAAGGCGAACGAGTGGACGCGGGACACGCTGACCAAGATCGGCCTGGAGAACGCGCACCTGGAAGACTGGGGCGAGTTTGGCCTGGGCTGGCAGCAGTTGAATACCTGGGCGCGCATGGCCACGCCGGACACCGCCGTGCTGATTGTGCAGGCCACGCCGTGGTCGCCTTCGACCGCCGGGCCTGTGACCGGAGAGGTGGTGTTCGTCGACATCAAGGACGGCAAGGATCTGGAGCAGTACAAGGGCAAACTGGCCGGGAAGATTGTGCTGTTCGGGGCGATGCGCGAGGCGCCGCCGGTGGAGAAGGCGCTGTTCAACCGCGACGGCGAGAAAGACCTCGCCGACATTGCCGAGTTCCCGGTAAGCGCGAACGCGGGCGGAGTGGCGCCGGAGATGCAGGCGCGGATGCGCGAACGCGCAGAGCGGCAGAAGCTCGTTGAAAAGGCTGCGCAGTTTTTTGCCGACGAAAAAGTGGCCGCGGTGATTGAGCCCAGCCGGGACGGCATGAACGGCGGCGGATCGGGCGGCACGCTGTTCGACGACAACGGCGCGACCCTGGGCCGCGCACCGTACCTTGCCGAAAAGCGGGTGAAGGTTCCGGTGGTGGTGGCGGCCATTGAGAGTTATGGGCGGCTTTACCGGCTGACCCAGGTCCACGCCCCGGTCAGTGTGGAAATCGATGTGGAAACCAAGGTCACAGGCGAGCACGAGCACGCGTTCAATACAGTGGCGGAGATTCCAGGGACAGACCCCAAGTTGAAAGAGCAAGTGGTGATGGTGGGCGGGCATCTGGATAGCTGGACGGCAGGGACCGGCGCGACCGACAACGGGGCCGGAACCGTGGTGGCCATGGAGGCGGTGCGCATTCTGAAGGCGCTGGGCGTGAAGCCGCGGCGGACGATTCGCATTGCCCTGTGGACCGGCGAAGAGCAGGGAATCTTTGGCTCGAAGGGCTATGTGACCGAGCACTTTGGCTCGGCCAGGCTGTCAACCGCGCCGGACCAGCTGGAACTGCCGGAGTTCATGCGCAAAGCGGCAGGGCCGCTGGAAGTGAAGCCGGAACAGAAGCTTATCTCCGCCTACTTCAACGTGGATAACGGAACGGGCAAGATTCGCGGCATCTATACGCAGGGCAACGCCGCGATTGCGCCCATTTTTGCACAGTGGATTGCGCCGTTGAAGGACCTGGGTGTAACTACCGTCACGTTGCGCAACACCGGGGGCACCGATCACTTGAGCTTTGACGCGGCGGGGATTCCGGGATTTCAGTTCATCCAGGACATGCTGGACTACGGAAGCCGGACGCACCACTCGAATGCGGACACCTATGAGCGGCTGCAGCCGGCGGACCTGAAGCAGATAGCGACCGTCGAGGCTATCTTCCTTTACAACGCGGCGCAGCGGGACCAGATGCTGCCACGCAAACCGCTGCCGCAGCCGGAGTTGGAAGAAAAGCTGCACGCGCCGCTGGAAGGGATATTTCCGGGCGCGGTGACGCCGGTGAAGCCTGATACGAAGTAGGGATTCAGGTTGCAGGTACAAGAAAAGTCCGCTCCGGGCACGATGTATGCCGGAGCGGATTTTTTGCGGGCCAAGCCGGTGCGACGCGGATGCAGGGGAAAGCTTGCGCGAACCGATGTATACGATTACATTTTTGTGGGGTGACTTTTACCATGCGCGTTCGTACTCTGGACTCTTCCAAACTGGCCGGCTTCATGGCTGCGGCTCTTTTAGCCTTTACCGCACTTCCGCAGGCTTTGGCCGTGGAAGCGCCTCAACTGGTGCAAAAGGACGGCCGCTACGCCTTGATGGTCGAAGGCCGGCCGTATCTGGTGCTGGGCGGGCAGATCCATAACTCCAGCGCCTGGCCCAGCGAGCTGCCGCAGGTTTGGCAGTCGATGGCCGCTCTGCACGCCAACACCATCGAGGCCCCAGTTTATTGGGAGCAGTTTGAGCCCCAGCCGGGCCACTTCGACTTCACCAACGTGGACCAGATCGTAGAGGGCGCGCGCGCCCACAATCTGCATGTGGTGATTTTGTGGTTTGGCACCTGGAAGAACGGCAACATGCACTATGTGCCGTCGTGGGTGAAGAACGATCCGAAGCGCTTTCCGCACACCATCCGTCCGGACGGCGAGCCGATCGACGTGCTCTCGCCGATGTCGCGCAACACGCTGGAGGCGGACAAGGCGGCCTTTACGACCCTGATGCGCCACTTGAAACAGATTGATGGCGAGCAGCACACCATCCTGATGATCCAGGTGGAGAACGAGTCGGGCAACATGGGCAGCGTGCGCGACAATTCGCCGGAAGCGAACAAGGAGTTTGCCGGCGCGGTTCCGGCGGATCTGCTGACGGCGACACACAAGCAGGCCGGGAACTGGAAACAGGTGTTCGGTGCGGATGCCGATGAGATCTTCCAGGTGTACCACCAGGCCAGGTACATCAATGAGATTGCCGCGGCGGGCAAGGCGGAGTTTGCGATTCCGTACTATATCAACTGCTGGATCGATTACCCGATGGCGGCGCTGCCCCAGCGGCAAGTGGAGGATCCGGGCATTGCCTACCCGAGCGGCGGGCCGGTGCAGAAGATGGTGGGTCTGTGGCGCACGCTGGCGCCCGCGATCGACATGATTGGACCCGACATCTATGCGGACGATCCGCAGTTCTACCGGGAGACGATTCGCGCGTATCACCTTGCGAACAATCCTTTGTGGATTCCGGAAACCGCCCGCAGCGACAGCTTTGGGAAGTTTCTGTTCTATGCGCTGGGCGATGGGGCCATCGGCTTTTCGCCGTTTGGCGTGGACCAGTCGGGATGGAATATTTTGGGCGATCAGCCGTGGCAGGCGCATGCCTACAACTTTGGCCTGATTGGGCCGATGAGCCGCGAGATTGCGCAACTGGAGTTTGACGGTAAGCTGAAGACCGCCGTTGAAGAGCAGGGGCAGACCGCGCAGGAACTGGATTTTGGCGGCTGGCAGGCAACGGTGGCCTACGGATTTCCTCAGCCCGACGTTTTTTT
>CAVZNE010000360.1:0-4824 GCA_963776445.1 Terriglobales bacterium | reverse complement strand
TTCCAGTTCTGTTCCGTCGTACAAGCCACCTCCGCCCCGAAGGCCCAGCAACATGCGGTGCTGTGAATGCCTCTCGCACAACCCAACATCACCCTCGGAACGGCCGGGCACATCGATCACGGAAAGACCTCGCTGGTGAAGTTCCTCACCGGGTGCGAGACCAATCGCCTCAAGGAGGAAAAGAGAGGGGGACGTCGATCGACCTGGGCTTCTCGCTTCCTGCACCATCGGCGACCTCGAGGTGGGTATCCCTGCCGACTACGAGAACTTTGTCAAAACCATGGTCGCCGGCGCCAGCGGCATGGATGGCGTGATCCTCGTGGTCCGCGGCCGACGACGGCGTGATGCCCCAGACCCGCGAGCATCTCGACATCTTGACATTGCCGGGCATCCGCCATGGCATGGTGGCGTTGACGAAGATCGACCGTGTGGACGGCGAGTACCTCGAACTGGTCCGGTTCGAACTCGAGGAGTTCCTCCGCGGGACGTTTCTCCGAGGCGGCCAGGATCCTCCCCGTTTCGACCTCTCACCGGCCAAGGCTACGAACCGTTTTACGATCCGCGCTGGTGGACTTGATCCGCTCGATCCGGCCGAAACGGACCGACGGGGTCTTTCGCATGCCCGTGGTATTGCGCCTTTTCGGCGGCCACGGCGACCTGATCTTGCTGGGCGTGGGCGATCCCACGCTGAGCGCGCGGCATTATCCCTACCGTCCGCCCACTCCGGCTGCGGCAACCCCGGCTCCGGCAGCAACCACCGCGGGCGAGACGGAGCGGCCTCCCCGCGCCACCGATGTGCTGGACCTGCTGGCTCAGCAGGTGGAGCAGGCCGGCGTGCGCACCGTGGAAGGCAGCGTGGTGGGCGACGACAGCTTCTTTCTCGATGAGAGTTATGGGCATGGCTGGAGTTGGGACGACCTGCAATGGAGCTTCGGCGCGCCGGTTTCCGCGCTGACCTTCAACGAAAATGTAATGGAGCTGACGGTGGCGGACGACCCCTCCGCGCACGGAACGGCGGTGGCCGAGTGGACCCCGAAGGTGGACTACTACACCCTGGACAACACCATGACGCTGGCGGCCAAGGGCGAAACGGCGCACCCCGGCCTCGATCGCCGTCCTGGCAACATGCTGGTGCGGGCCTGGGGCACCGCGCCGGCCGAGGGCTTCCATGCCAGCCTGGCCGTGGAAGACCCGGCAGAGTTTACGGCGGCAGTCTTCAAGGAAGCGCTGCGCAGCCGCGGCGTTACGGTGGCCGGCGGAGCCGCTTCGCGCCACAAGTACAGCAACGGAACCGGCGACTTTGCCGCCGAACGCGCGCAGCCTCTCAAGCTCACCCGCTCGGAAGTTCTAACCATCTCGGCCCCGCAGGAAGGCCGCCGCGTGTTGGCCACCCACATCTCCGTGCCGGTGGCGCAGGATGTGACGGTCATCAACAAGGTGAGTCATAACCTGCATGCCGAACTGCTGCTGCGTCTGCTGGGCAAGGTGCATGGCACGGACGGCAGCTTTGCTCAGGGCACGCGGGTGGTGCGGCAATTTCTCGTAAGCGCGGGTGTGGACGACGGCGACTTCTTCTTCTATGACGGCTCGGGCATGAGTCCCAACGACCGCATGGCTCCGCGCGCCTTTACGCAACTGCTGGCCTATGCGGCGCGGCAGCCGTGGGGCGCGGCTTGGCGCGAATCCTTGCCCGTGGCTGGAGTGGACGGCACCCTGTCTGGCAGGTTCAACAATTCGCCGCTGAAAAGCCGCATGTGGGCCAAGACCGGCACCCACGAAGAAGCCAACGCGCTTTCCGGCTACCTGACCACGGCCACCGGCAAGACGCTGGTGTTTTCCATCCTGGTGAACAGCCACCGCCCGGGCAGCGATGCCGAAGTTGAGGCCATCGACCGCATCGCGGAGGTTATCGCCGCGGCGGAGTGAGCTTGTATCATCAGATGCAAATGCGCACTCCTGTTCTTGCTTTCTGTCTCTGTGTGTTGACCCTCGCCACCGGCCTTGCCGTGGTGGTTTCCGGCTGCCGCTCGTTGCCTCCCTCCAAGGATGCAGCGCTCTTTACCCCGGAGGAAGCGCGCGGGGCGCTGGTCTACAAGGTGAAATGCGGCAAGTGCCACCGGCCCAACGACACACGCCCTCTGAACGGCCCGGGATTGCAGGCGATTACCAAGATCAAGGCCATGCCCTCGGGCGCGCCGCCCACGGACGAACGGCTGACGCAGGTGATCATTGCCGGCCGCAACAACATGCCCGGCACCCAACTGTCTGACAGCCAGATGAGCGACCTGCTGGCCTATCTGCACACGCTATGAGCAACGAAACCCAGAAGACCGATCCGGGGCAGAACAAGCCCCAGCAAACCGATCCGGAAACCGGCGAGCCTGAGCCGCGCCGCGGCCTGCTGCCGGGTCTTGCGGCCATCAGTCTTTACCTGATGCTGCTCTCCGGCGTCATCATCCTGGGCGTCGTCAGCGGAGGCCATTATCCGCGGGTGTATCTCGTCTTTGCGGCCGTCTTCATGGCCGCCAGCGCCGGGCTGATTCTGCTCTTCCGCTGGGCGTGGGCTCTGGCTCTGGGCGCGGTTTTCCTGCTGGCTGTCTACAATCTGTGGATCTTCGCCACCGAGCAGCAGACGCCCGGCCTGGTGCAGGGTCTGCTGAACATGGTTTTCTTCCTCTACCTGGTGCGCACCGAAGTGCGGCTGCGGCTACGGTAGAAGGCAACAGGAAACTTCACTTGCACAGGCTCGCCAGCTTCTCCATCGGCTTGGGCTTGAACGGCGGATACGGCAGCTTGCCCGCGTCCATGAACTGGTCGGGCAGCGTGCCGCCGTATTTCAGCGCCGCATCGGGGTCCTTGGCGTAGGCCGGGTCCCGCTCCACTTCGGCCAGCGCGGCAAACTGAAATCCCTGCTTGCGCAGCATATCCACGAGTTCCGGCAGCATCAGCGTGGTGAAGGCCGTGGCGTGCAGCAGCATCACGTTGGGAATCTCGTGGCCAAAGGCGATGCGCTCCTCCTCCCGGCCCAACCGCACATATTCCACCGCATTTTCCAGATAGCTTTGACGCAGCCAGGCAATGGCCGCATCGTCCGGCTTGGCCAGGCAGCGGCCGTAGGCGCTGTTCCAGGCATAGTCCTCGAAGTCCAGCGTCACCTGGGCCACGCGGTAGCCGTGGTCCTTCAGATAGCCGCGCACCGCGTGCCGCTTTTCCAGCGTGTCGCCCTCCCACAAAAAGGGATAGCGGAACCAATGCCAGTCGCGCACTTCGGCGTACTGGGCCAGCACCGGCTCGTTTTGCGCGATATTCTGCTCGAAGGCCTCGGCCGTGTTGTCGGTCAGCGAGATATGCGACCAGGTATGGCTGCCGATGTTCATCCCCGCATCCAGCCAGATGCGCAGGGCCCGCTGGGCGTCGGGATCGTTCTCCAGCTTCACGCCGTTCACAAAGCCGTAGGCGCCGGTCAGGTGGTTGGCCTTCAGTTCGGCGGTCAGGGCGGTGGCGATTTTGGCCCGGTTCTGGCCCGGCGGCAGGCTGCCCGCTGCGGGCAGGTCGTCAAAGGTCAGCGCAATCGTCGGATGCGGGTCCAGCGGCGCGGAGGAGGCCTGCCCGGTCGCCGGTCCTGTGGCCGGATGCGACGACTGGAACGCCGCGCCGCTCATAGGCCCAAATGCCCCGAAACCAAGCGCCAAACCAACTGCCAGCAACTGTTGCCTCATGCCAAATTCCTCCATCGTGCTTCCTGCGGCATTCTACCAAGCAGGCTGTCGGGCCTCTGCTCCGCGCCACCCGGTTTCCCGCTGCCGCTACAATGAAAGCGTGATGGACTTGGTGCAAATCGAATCCGCCCGCAAAGCTCCGGCCCCCAAGCCCGCGTGGCTCAAGGCGCGCGCCCCGGTGGGCGAAAACTACCACTCGCTCAAGCAACTGGCGCGCTCCATGAACCTGAACACGGTGTGCGAAAGCGCCCACTGCCCCAACATCGGCGAGTGCTGGCACCACAAAACCGCCACCTTCATGATGCTGGGCAACCTGTGCACCCGGCGCTGCGGCTTTTGCGCCGTGCCCAAGGGCCGGCCCGCGCCCATCGATTTTGACGAGCCGCGCCGCGTGGCCGAGGCCGTCGCCACGCTGGGCCTGGAGTACGCCGTCATCACCAGCGTCAATCGCGACGACGATCTGGTGGGCGGCGCGCGCGCCTTTGCCATGGTCATCGAAGAAGTTCGCCGTCAGGCGCCCGGCTGCCGAAGCGAAGTCTTGATCCCCGACTTTCAAGGCAAGGAAGAGGCCATCCGCATCGTGGTCGAGGCCCGGCCCGACGTGCTCAACCACAACACGGAATCGGTGCCCCGGCTCTACCGCGTGGTACGCTCCGGTGCGCGCTACGAGCGCACTCTGGAACTGCTGCGCTACGCCAAGGAACTCAATCCCGCGGGGGTCACCAAGTCCGGCGTGATGGTGGGCCTGGGCGAGGAAACCGCCGAACTGCTCCAGGTTTTCCGCGATCTGGCCGCGGTCCACTGCGACATTCTGACCATCGGCCAATATCTGCGCCCTTCGCGCGACCACCTGCCCATGGCCCGGCTCTACACGCCGCGCGAGTTTGCCGAGTTGAAGACCGAGGCGCTCAAGATGGGCTTCCGCCACGTCGAGTCCGGCCCGCTGGTCCGTTCCAGCTACCACGCCCACGAGCAGGCGGCGTCGACAGGGCTCACCATGCTGGCGTAGGATTTGCAATCTCCACGCCGCGGCCCTTCGGTTTTAGTAGAATAAGCCGTTGGCAATTGGCTTAGTGAGGAAGAAAACCCATGGCAATCTCCATAA
>CAVZNE010000359.1:0-4826 GCA_963776445.1 Terriglobales bacterium | reverse complement strand
GTTGGTTGTGTGTTGGAGTTCCATTACGTATTGCTACCTCGGGACTGACCATGTTCTCGTCGGTCACGTGGTAGCGCTCAACCCAGGTGCGGAACAGGCCGTCGGGCACATCGTTTTCCGTTTGGCAGGCGCGCACGCAGTTGCCGCAGCCAATGCACTTGGGAATGTCGATCAGCATGCCCCACCAGTGCTCGCTCATCGTGTAGTTGGGCGAGGCCTCGGGAGTTCCGGCCATCACGGACTTCCATGCCACCGCCGCAGCCGGAAGAAGAATCAGCATTTGACGCCGGGACATGTTCATTTCGCACCTCCCGCATCCATGGCCGGACTATGCGGCTTGTGGCAGGTTTGGCAGGGCATGCCGGAGGAGTGCTCCTCGGCCGCCACTTGAGGAAAGGCCTTGGGCCGGGCGGCGCTTATGGCATGGCAGCGAACGCACAACACCGCCGTATCCGGCTTGACGGGAATCTCCGAAGTTGGGTCGTCGGCATGTTTGGCCAGCGCCCCGTGGCAGGCCTCGCAGTTGACATGCGCATGCTTGCCGTCTTTTTTCAGCTCCAGCACGTCGGTGTGGCAGCTCTCGCAGCTTTGGTGGCCGGCAAACTTTACCGGACGGGCCGCGATTTCGCCAATGGCATTGCCGCGGTAGTGCCCGTACTGCCCAAAACTCTTGGGCACAACGTAGTGGCGCACTACCAGAAACACCAGAAAGGCGAGAACGAATAGCCCCGCAAATCGAAACAGATGCCCTGCATCCTTGAAAACACTCATCGAGCCTTCTCCAGTACGACGCTGCCAGGAGGTTCCGTGAATCTATAGCGTGTGATAAAGATCACTTCTTATGCACATGCGAACGTTGCTTGATCCGCGATACTACTGTATGTGAGGAGAATCACATACTAACGTGAGACTCCCCTTCTCTCGGGGTTTCTACCTCTTGTTGGGGAAAAGGCATTTACGGATTCGTGTGCACCCGTGGAAGCACTTGTTTGGCGGCAGAACGAAGACTCGCTTGCGCTGTCAACTCGCCGTCGCTTCAGCTCCGCTGCAAGCCGTTGATTCCAAGCATCCTGGCTGCCTATGGGTCTTTTCCGAAGATATGCCACCGATTACCTAGTCTTGGAGATAGCCAGACAACAGGCGGAGGCGCCGCGCCGGGCGAATGAGTTCGCCCTCCCCCACTAAGGAAGGCGCCGGGGCGCGGGACCGTCTATTGTCTGCGCGGCAGCCGCTCTCGGCTGGTATGCGTGCCGCAACCACGGCGGCGTCCAGCCTGGAGTGCTGACCCAACCCAAGTCCAGAGTCCGACCTCCAACGGAGGCGGCACTGGCGAAAGAGGACCAATCGCGATGGCTAACATCCTTGTGAATATCGAAAAGGGCATTGAAATTGGAGCTGAGGACGCCTTGAAGTGGCTCACCGGCGCCAACAAGGCCCTGAGCGCTGCGCCCGCGGTAATCGCCGCTCTTGCCACCCTGGTGGGCGCGGTGGAAAAGCCCCTGTCGGAGCTTGCCGGCGCAGCCGCCAACCCGCTCAACATTGCCCTGGACGTGCAGACGGTGACCGACCTGAGGGCCGCCTGGCCCGACGTCAAGTCGTTTCTGGGCAGCCTGGGCGTCAAGTTCTGACCATCAGAAACAAACGGGGCCGCTCCAACCTCGGAGCGGCCCGCTAAATTTATAGATAGAACGGATCGAATGAATGTCTCCGCCTACGTATTCATCCTCGCGCTTCTCCGAGCATTAGCCTCAGGGTCATCTGCTTGCGGCCACGATAGAAGGTGACGCTGATGGTGTCGCCGGCCTGGTGTTTGTCCATCATGGCGTTGATGTCTTGCGGATCGGTGACTTGCTGGCCGTCGATGGCCACGATCAGGTCGCCGCCCAGCATGATGGGCGTGTTGCCCACATAGGCTTGCTGGTTGCCGCCGCGCAGGCCGGCCCGCTCTGCCGCGCCGCCGGGGACCACCTTCTGCACCAGCACGCCGGAATCGACGGCCAGCCCCATTTGCGAGGCCAGATCGGGTCCGATGGCGTAGGAAACGATGCCCAGGGAGGGCCGTTTGACGCGCCCGTAGCGAGTGAGATCGCCCAGCACAGCCTTGGCGGTGTTGATGGGAATGGCAAAGCCGATGCCCGAGCTTTGGTCTGCTCCGTTGGAGGCGATCATGGTGTTGATGCCGATGACCTCGCCGCGTGAGTTGAGCAGCGGGCCGCCGGAGTTGCCGGGATTGATGGCGGCGTCTGTCTGGATGGCGTCCTCAATGGGCGCGCCCTCGGAGCCGCCGATGGTGCGGATGGAACTGATGATGCCGCGGGTCATGGTGCCGCTGAGGCCGAAGGGATTGCCGATGGCGTAGACCTTTTGGCCCACTGACAGATCGGTGGAGTTGGCCAGCGTCACCGGCTCCAGGTTGGGCGCTTCAATCTGCAACAGGGCCAGGTCGTGAACCTTGTCGGTGCCCACCACCTTGGCGGCGTAGCGGCGCTTGTTGCTGAGCATGACTTCGATGCCGCGATTGGCGCCTTCGACTACGTGGTAGTTGGTGAGCACATGGCCGGCCTTGTCCAGAATGAAGCCCGACCCCTGGCCGTGCTGCGGCACCGCTCCATAAAAGAAGTTGAAGACCAGGGTGGTAGAAGTGATGTTGACCACGGAGGGCAGGACGCGCTTGTAAACGGCGATGTTGTTCAGCTCTTCGGGATCGTAGGCGGGCGCGGCTTGAGCCTCGGTGAGTTCGAGCGGAGAGCTGGAGCCATGAGCTCCAAAGGGCCAAAAACGGCTCAGGCCCGCGGGGAGATGCGTGGTCAGGTACATGAAGCCGACCACCAGCACGACGACCAGAACGACCCGGCGCAATTTCATCAAGCGAAGACTCCAAAAACTTAAGTTGTCAGCGGTCAGCCGTCAGTTGTCAGCAAAAACCACCCGTTGAAGAATCAAGGATCACTGACTACTGATACGGCTGTCGCGCTGCCTGGTTCCCAGGGAAAGAAACGCAGCTGACCTTCTCTATTCTAAAGACTCATCGCGTGCAAAAGAGTTGCTCTCTGTTTTGAGGCGCTGCCACAGCTGCCGCACCTGGGCGCGGAGAGCGGCCAGATCGCCTGTGTTGTCAAGAATATAGTCGGCGCGGGGGGCCTTTTCCGCATCGGGAATCTGGTGCGCCAGGCGGGAGCGGCCATCGGCTTCAGCCGCGGCGCGGTCTTCGCCGGAGGGGTTGATCCGGGCGGCAAAGCGGGCAATTTTGACGTCGTCCGGGGCGGTAATGACGACGATGCGGTCAATGCGGCGCCGCCAGTCGGCCAGAATGCCCTCCTCCACGCCGCGGGCGCGGGCATCGCGCTCCACCTCAAAGATCAGCGCCGACTCAACCACCGCCACGGCGGCTGGATTGCGCGCAAAAGCCTGGTCCATCCAGCGCTGCTGGGCAGCGATCACCGCGGGGTGCACGATGCCATTGAGTTCGTTGAGACGGCCGCCCTTGAAGGCCATCTCCGCCAGTTTGCCGCGGTCCAAGCGGCCGTCGGGAAGAACGATTTCCGGCCCGAAGGCGCGCACAATGGAGGCATACACCGGATGGCCCGGCTGCATCATCTCCCGGCCCAAGGCATCGGCCTCAATGACCTCTGCGCCCAGTTCGCGCAGATAAGCCGCGACGGTGCTTTTTCCGCTGCCCAAACCTCCGGTAAGCCCCACGCGGAGCATGGGTTAGAGTCCCCGCCGCATTTTAGCGGCGCGCACCGTATTGGCCATGAGCATGGCCACGGTGAGCAGGCCCACGCCTCCGGGAACGGGCGTATAAGCCCCGGAGAGCTCGAAGGCCTTGGGGTCCACGTCGCCCACGATGGTCGAGCCGCGCTTGGCAAACGTGGCTTCGCGCTTGGCATCGCCCAGAAAGAAGCGGTCAAACTCTTCGCGCGAGTTCAGGCGGTTGATGCCCACATCGATAATCGTCGCGCCGGGCTTGACCATCTCCGCGGCGATGAAGCCGGGGCGGCCGATAGCGGCCACCAGAATGTCGGCCTGGCGAGTAACCTCTCCGAGGTTTCGCGTTTTAGAGTGGCAGATCGTGACCGTGGCGTTCTGGTGCAGCAGCAGGATGGCTGCCGGTTTGCCCACCAGGTCGCTGCGGCCCACCACCACGGCATGCTGGCCGGCGATGGGCAGGTTGCTGCGCTTGAGAATCTCGATGATTCCAGCCGGAGTGCAGGGCGCCAGCGCCGGACGGCCCGCCTGCAAACGGCCCGCATTGATGGGATGAAAACCGTCCACGTCCTTGGCCGGGTCGATGGCGTCGAGCAGCGCCTTGGCGTCCACCTGCGGCGGCAGAGGCAATTGGAGAAGGATGCCGTCGATGTCGTCACGGGCGTTCAGCCTGGCCACCAGCTCGAACATTTCTTCGGTGGTGACGGTGTCGGGCGGGGTAATGAGTTCGCTGTAGAGCCCCAAGTCGGCGCAGGTTTGCACCTTGCTGCGGACGTAAATTTGCGAAGCGGGCACGCTGCCCACCAGCACAGCGGCCAACCCCGGGCGCACGCCCTGGGCGGCCAACTGCTTCACTTCTTCAGCGACTTCCTGCTTGATTTCGGCGGCAATCGCCGCGCCATCCAGAATTCTCGGCATTCTGCGCTCCAATGACCCATCGTATCGCGGCTTAGCTTAGCCGTTGCGCCGCACAAATCGTCGTCCGCGCAGCTCGTATTCGCCGCTCACCACCCGGGCGAGGGCCTCGCTGTAAGCCAGGTGCTCCTCCACCAGAATGCGCTCGGCCAGCGAGTGGGCGTCGTCCGTCTCCAGCACCGGAATGGCCCGCTGCAGCACGA
>CAVZNE010000358.1:0-3085 GCA_963776445.1 Terriglobales bacterium | reverse complement strand
CGCCGGCTACTGGGCCCGCCCGGCCTTCCCGCGTGCGCGCTGGGTTGCGCCGCGCTACTACGGCCATCGCTATTACGGCGGCTATTGGCGCCGCTAGCCGCGACAGTTTCCCTGGGCCGGCTTCCCTCAAACTGGAATCCGGCCCATTGCCCGCCCCCAAACTCCGCCCCGATCCCGCCCCCAATCCCCGCCCGGCATGAGGCCGGCACACCACGAGTCCGTGCACGTCACGGCGGCGCTGACGCATGATGCGGGAAAAATTCGCCCGTATCTTCGCTTCAGGAACCTGAGCAACACTGGTTACCAGGAAGTCACAGACGTCGCCATGCCGGGCCGGTCGATCAGCGGAGGCGTTGCTCTCTGGCTGGGGCGGTGAATTTGTGGAGAAATGCAATGCAGCCGCCATGTTGCCCTGCTAGCATGAGCGCATAGTTTGCGCCCCGGTTCATCCACTGCGTTCAACGTCAAGGAGAGAAGCCATGAGCAACGCCGCACTGCACAACAAGATCACCTACATCGAATTCACCACCACCGACATTGCAAAGACCAAGCAGTTTTATGGGACGGTCTTTGGCTGGACCTTCAAGGATTGGGGTCCGGAGTATATCGACTGCAACGCGACCGATTCCGGAATCGCCATCGGCTTTGCCAAGGGCGCTGCCCCGCAGGAGCAACCCAAGAGCGCGCCGCTGGCAGTGCTTTACTCGGCGGACCTGAAGGCGACCGAGGCGGCGGTGGTGGCCGCGGGCGGCAGCATTGTTGTGCCGATCTTCGAATTTCCCGGCGGGCGGCGGTTCCACTTCTCCGACGGCGCAGGGAACGTTCTGGGAGTTTGGTCGGAGTAGTTCGGTTCGTTGAAGCGGGATTTGTGCTTTCCCAGGTCTCAAAATCGAGACCTGGGGCACCCGTTTTTGTGCTGCATGCGGCCTTTGCCGATTGAATCAGACGGCCGCGGGAGCGTGTGCTTCGATCTCCGTCAGGCGCGCGGCGAGCAGGGTTTCCAGCTTGACCAGCGCGGCGGAGAAGCCCTCGATGCCTTCCTTCAGCTTGTCGGTGGCCATGCGGTCTGCCGCATGCATGCGGTCGAAGGCAGTCTTGTCCACGACGATCTTTTTGATGTCGAGGGACTGGGCGGCTTCGGGGTCGAGCTTGCGCGGCAGGTCGGCCTGGGCAGCTTCAAGCTCGGCCAGCAACGTGGGCGAGATGGTGAGCAGGTCGCAGCCGGCCAACTCGAGGATTTCCCCGATGTTGCGGAAGCTGGCGCCCATCACCTGCGTCTTGTAGCCGAACTTCTTGTAGTAGTTGTAGACGCCGGTCACGGAGATGACGCCGGGATCTTCCGCGCCGTGATAGTCCTTGCCGGTGTCTTTCTTGTACCAGTCGAGGATGCGGCCCACGAAGGGCGAGACGAGCGTGACGCCGGCCTCGGCCGCGGCAATGGCCTGGTGCAAACCAAAGAGCAGAGTCAGGTTGCAGTGGATGCCTTCCTTCTCCAGCACTTCGGCGGCGCGGATGCCTTCCCAGGTGGAGGCGATCTTGACCAGAATGCGGTTGCGGCCGATGCCCGCCTTGTCATATTGCGCAATGATGCTGCGGGCCTGGGCGACGGTGGCCTCGGTGTCATAGGAGAGGCGGGCGTCCACTTCCGTGGAGACGCGGCCGGGAACGATGGCGAGAATCTTTTGTCCGAAGGCGATGGCCAGCCGCTGGAAGGCCAGATTGGCCACGGCCTGGGCGGTGGCGGTTGCGCCCAACTCCTTGCGTGCGGCAAGCAGAACGCCGTCCACAATGGGCTGATACTGCGGCATTTGCGCGGCGGCGGTGATCAGAGACGGGTTGGTGGTGGCGTCCTGGGGACGAAACTTCTCCATCGCCTCAATGTCGCCGGTATCGGCGACGACCACGGTGTAGGTGCGCAACTGCTCAAGCAGATTCTGCGGCATGATTCCTCCTGGGAATGGGTGGCTCGGGTGAAAAGTACCTTCCGGGGCCACTGTACATCTATTGAGATTCAGCAGAACGGCCAAGGTTGCACAGGGGGATGAGCCTCATGCAGTGGAGGCGGATAAGTTGTTGAGAATATATTTCATCAGGGGCTAAAGCCCGGTCGATTTTGCGACATTTCGGCACGACTGAAGTCGTGCCCTGTTACAAAACAGGAGTTTCCAGCAGCAACGGAGTTTTCCCGCAGCCAGAGAACGCCATCCTGATTCCATTGCATTTCGGCACGACTGAAGTTGTGCGCTGACACAATAGCGTGCGGCAACCCTGTTTTCCCGATTCGCGCTAGAATAGAAACAGCCGAATGACTCTGCATCAGCCCATCCCGGCCCTTCTCTAGCGGCGCCCGCCGCCAACACGTGTATTCCGCCCATTTTTGCACCCCTAAAAAAACAGAGAAACGCGCTTGCGCCCGCGCCCTTGAAGTTTTGCCGCGCACATGAGGTTTTGCCGTGATTGACCGTTTGGAACAGATGGAGCAGCGCTACGAAGAGCTCTCCGCCCAGCTCGGATTGCCTGAAGTCATCAACGACCGTGACAAATATCAAACCACGGGCAAGGCGCTCAGCGACCTGGAAACGCCGGTGATGAAATTCCGCGAGCTGAAGCAGGTGCTCTCGGGGCTGGAAGACGCGCGCGCCATGCTGGCCGACCCGGACATGAAGGACATGGCCGTGGAGGAGATTGCCTCGCTGGAGCCCCGCGAACAGGCGCTGCAAGATGAGATCAAGGTGCTGCTGCTGCCCAAGGATCCCAACGACGAGAAGAACGTCATTCTGGAAATCCGCGCCGGCACCGGCGGCGACGAGGCTTCGCTGTTTGCCGCGGAGGTTTTCCGCATGTACCAGCGCTTTGCCGAGCAGCACCGCTGGAAGATCGAAGTGCTTTCCATGTCCGAGTCGGGCGTGGGCGGCTACAAGGAAGTGATCGCGATTATCGAAGGCGACCACGTCTACTCGCAGATGAAGTGGGAGAGCGGCGTGCATCGCGTGCAGCGGGTTCCGGCAACGGAGACCCAGGGCCGCGTCCACACCTCGGCCATCACGGTTGCCGTGCTGCCGGAAGCCGAAGACGTGGACGTGAA
>CAVZNE010000357.1:0-13998 GCA_963776445.1 Terriglobales bacterium | reverse complement strand
CATTTGTCGGGCCGCCGCCACTTGGCCTGCGTGCTCTACTGATGGTATGATCGCAGCCGGCCCCCGGCCACATGCAGAATCATGAGGCCCAGCGGACCCCCGCCGATCACGGCCACGGTGTCGCCTGCGCGGGGATGCGAATCCTCAGAGCCGTCCACCGCGCAGGCCAGCGGCTCGGTCAGCGCCGCGTGCTCAAAGGGCACATGGTCGGGAACGTGCAGCGTATTTTTGGCCACGATGCGGGCCGGAATGCGGATGAACTCGGCATACGCGCCGTTGTTGAACAGCAAGTCGTCGCAGAGGTTCTCCTGGCCGCGCTCACAGAAATAGCAGTGGCCGCAAGGCGCGGAGTTGAGCGCGACGACCCGGTCGCCGACGGCAAAGCCGGTGACGCCCTCGCCCACCTGGACAACCGTCCCGGCCAGCTCGTGGCCAAACAGCGCCGGAGGCACGATCATGCGCGCGTGGTAGCCGCGCCGAAAGACCTTCAGATCGGTTCCGCAGGTGAGCGCCGCGCCCACGCTGACAATCAGTTCGCCGGGCGCGGCTTCAGGCACCGGCACACGCTCGATGCGAACATCTTCGCGGCCGTGGAGGACTGCGGCATTCATGGTTGTCGCCATCGAGTACCCCCTAATCTTTCCCTGCGCCGGAGACAGGCTCAATCATAATCTTCATTGAGTCGGCCATGGGGTGCGAAGCGACTTCGATGGCTTCTACCGCTTGCTCAAGCGGGAAACGGTGCGAAATCAGTTGAGTCAAATCGAATCCGGTGCGATAGCCGGCAAAGACCAGATCGGTGACTTCGTCCAGAATCGAAGCCGCAGCCGAATACGAGCCTAGCAAGGTTTTCTCGTCCATGCACACCGCGCCGGGATCGATCACGGCCTCGCCGTGCTGTGTCTGGGCAAACAGCATCACCTTGCCGCCGGGGCGGGCCGCGTCCATGGCGGTCTTGATCAGCGCGTTGACGCCCACGGCCAGGATCACAGCGTCCGCGCCGCGGCCTTCGGTTTCCTTTTTCGCCCGGGCCACGACGTCTTCGCTGCCGGCGTCGATGGGATTGTGCAACCCGAACTTGGCGGCCAAAGCGTGCCGCTCGGGATAAAGATCGGAGGTGAGCACGCGCGCCCCGGTGCGGCGAGCCAGAGCGGCCAGCAATAAACCGATGGGACCCTGGCCGATCACAAGAACGGTTTCATCCGCAGCCAGATTGAGCAGCTTTACGCCTTTGAGGCAGGTGTTCACCGGCTCAATAAAGGCCGCCTGCTCAAAGGGAACACCGTCGGGAATCCGGATGACGCCGCGGTTGGCGACAATCCAGTCCGCTACGCGGATGTACTCCGAAAAGCCGCCGCCGGAAGGGATCATGCCCGCAGTGGAACCCACTTTTTTGTATTGCAGGCACTGCGCCGGGGTGTGCTTGCGGCAGTAATAGCACGTGCCGCAGGGAATGTGGTGGAAGACCATCACCCGATCGCCCAGAGCGAAGTTTGTAACGCCCTCGCCCAGCTGCACAATGGTTCCGGCCATCTCATGGCCGAAGATGCGGGACGCGGAGTGGGAGCCGGTACTGATTTTTTTGAGATCCGTGCCGCACACGCCGCAGGTGGCAATCTTGACCAGCAGCTCGCCGGGGCCGATGGTGGGTACCGGGACGACTTCCAGCCGCAGGTCATTTTTTCCGTGGTACACAACGGCCCGCATGCTCGCGGGAATCACGCTCTCGATCCGATTTGTAACGCTTGAGGTTTGGCTAGACATTCCGCTTCCTGATCAGTCCTTCTTTGTCCAGAATTTCGAGCAGTGACTCCCCGATAGCATGGGCGGCCTTTCTACTATTTTCGCCCATCCGGATGAGTGCGGGCCAGTGACCCGGCCGGAGCAGGACATAAACGATAAACCGGGCGAGTTGAAACTTCCCGTTCTGTGCGATAAAACCGTTGAAATCGGGCAGTCGATCGGTAAATCCGTCGCTAACTCCCTTGCAGCAATAAAATGGAATGCCGCGCATGGCCGCCAGGCGGGCAATCGCGGAGGCTTCCATATCCACCAGGCCGGAACCGTAGGCGGAGAAGCAGCGCCTGGCCGCCGCCTACGGTTCCGGCCTGGTGGATATGGAAGCCTCCGCGATTGCCCGCCTGGCGGCCATGCGCGGCATTCCATTTTATTGCTGCAAGGGAGTTAGCGACGGATTTACCGATCGACTGCCCGATTTCAACGGTTTTATCGCACAGAACGGGAAGTTTCAACTCGCCCGGTTTATCGTTTATGTCCTGCTCCGGCCGGGTCACTGGCCCGCACTCATCCGGATGGGCGAAAATAGTAGAAAGGCCGCCCATGCTATCGGGGAGTCACTGCTCGAAATTCTGGACAAAGAAGGACTGATCAGGAAGCGGAATGTCTAGCCAAACCTCAAGCGTTACAAATCGGATCGAGAGCGTGATTCCCGCGAGCATGCGGGCCGTTGTGTACCACGGAAAAAATGACCTGCGGCTGGAAGTCGTCCCGGTACCCACCATCGGCCCCGGCGAGCTGCTGGTCAAGATTGCCACCTGCGGCGTGTGCGGCACGGATCTCAAAAAAATCAGTACCGGCTCCCACTCCGCGTCCGCGCATCTTCGGCCATGAGATGGCCGGAACCATTGTGCAGCTGGGCGAGGGCGTTACAAACTTCGCTCTGGGCGATCGGGTGATGGTCTTCCATCACATTCCCTGCGGCACGTGCTATTACTGCCGCAAGCACACCCCGGCGCAGTGCCTGCAATACAAAAAAGTGGGTTCCACTGCGGGCATGATCCCTTCCGGCGGCGGCTTTTCGGAGTACATCCGCGTAGCGGACTGGATCGTCGCCAACCGCGGCGTCATCCGGATTCCCGACGGTGTTCCCTTTGAGCAGGCGGCCTTTATTGAGCCGGTGAACACCTGCCTCAAAGGCGTCAAGCTGCTCAATCTGGCCGCCGATGAAACCGTGCTGGTGATCGGCCAGGGTCCCATCGGCCTGATGCTGGCCGCTCTGGCTCGCCGCACCGGGGCGCGCGTGCTCACCTCCGATCTTTATCCCGAGCGCCACGCTTTGGCCGCCAAGTTTGGGTTGCACAATCCCATCGACGCCGGCAGCGAAGACGTCGTGGCCCGGGCGAAAAAGGAAACCGAAGGCCGCGGCGCGGACGCTGTGATCCTGGCCGTGGGCGTCAACGCGCTGATCAAGACCGCCATGGACGCGGCCCGCCCCGGCGGCAAGGTGATGCTGTTTGCCCAGACCCAGCACGGCGAGGCCGTGATCGATCCCGGCGCGGTGTGCATGGACGAGAAAACCCTGCTAGGCTCGTATTCGGCTGCGGCTTCGATTCTGGACGAAGTCACCGATCTGGTCTTTGCCGGCTATCGCACCGGATTCGATTTGACTCAACTGATTTCGCACCGTTTCCCGCTTGAGCAAGCGGTAGAAGCCATCGAAGTCGCTTCGCACCCCATGGCCGACTCAATGAAGATTATGATTGAGCCTGTCTCCGGCGCAGGGAAAGATTAGGGGGTACTCGATGGCGACAACCATGAATGCCGCAGTCCTCCACGGCCGCGAAGATGTTCGCATCGAGCGTGTGCCGGTGCCTGAAGCCGCGCCCGGCGAACTGATTGTCAGCGTGGGCGCGGCGCTCACCTGCGGAACCGATCTGAAGGTCTTTCGGCGCGGCTACCACGCGCGCATGATCGTGCCTCCGGCGCTGTTTGGCCACGAGCTGGCCGGGACGGTTGTCCAGGTGGGCGAGGGCGTCACCGGCTTTGCCGTCGGCGACCGGGTCGTCGCGCTCAACTCCGCGCCTTGCGGCCACTGCTATTTCTGTGAGCGCGGCCAGGAGAACCTCTGCGACGACTTGCTGTTCAACAACGGCGCGTATGCCGAGTTCATCCGCATTCCGGCCCGCATCGTGGCCAAAAATACCTTGCACGTTCCCGACCATGTACCCTTTGAGCACGCGGCGCTGACCGAGCCGCTGGCCTGTGCGGTGAACGGCTTTGAGGATTCGCATCCCCGCGCAGGCGACACCGTGGCCGTGATCGGCGGTGGTCCGCTGGGCCTCATGATTCTGCATGTGGCCGCCCTTTCCGGCTGCGAAGTCATCTCCATCGTCAAGCACGCAGGCCAAGTGGCGGCGGCCCGGCAGTTGGGCGCGGCCCACGTGGTGCAGTCGGCTAGTATTCGCACCGCCATCAAGGAAACCCGCGCGCTCACGCCGAAAAATCGCGGCGTGGACATCGCCATCGAGGCCGTCGGCGTTCCGGAATCGTGGCAAGAGGCGGTGGAACTGGTGCGCAAGGGCGGAACGGTGAACTTTTTCGGCGGATGCGCCCTCGGCACGCACGTCACGCTCGACACCAATCGCATCCACTACAGCAACATCACCCTGCGCGCCACCTTTCATCACACTCCGGCCATCTGCCGCAAGGCGCTGGACCTGATTGCTGGCGGACGCTTCCAGGCCGCGGCCTTCATCACCGGCCATGCTCACCTCTACGAACTCAACCGCGTCTTTGAAACGCTGATGAACCGGGGCAGCGAGATCAAGACCGCCATTGTGCCCTGAGGCGACGCCATGAACCCTGCAACCGAGCAATCGGAGAATGAAAAACTGATCGAGCGAGGCTGGGCCTCTCTGCCGGCCGGCTATCGCACCCCCGAGGTCGCGCCCACTTTGGCCGAGGCTCGCGCCTGGTGCAAGCAACTGGCTGAATCGCACTACGAAAATTTCCATGTGGCCTCGTGGTTCCTGCCCGAGGCGCTGCGGCCGCATTTCCACTCGATCTACGCCTACTGCCGCGTCTCCGACGATCTAGGGGACGAGGTGGGCGACCGCTCCGTGGCTTTGGCGCTGCTCGACATGTGGGAGCGCGAACTGGACGCCTGCTACGAGGGCCGCGCACGCCATCCCGTCTTTGTCGCGCTGGCTGAGACCATCCGCGCCTGCTCCATTCCCAAGCAGCCCTTTGCCGACCTGCTGACGGCCTTTCGCCAGGACCAGACGGTGACGCGCTACGCCAGCATGCAAGACGTGCTGTCCTACTGCCGCTACTCCGCAAATCCCGTGGGGCGGCTGGTGCTCTACGCCTGCGGCGAGGCGGACGATGAAAAATTCCGCCTCTCCGACGCCACCTGTTCCGCGCTGCAACTGGCCAACTTCTGGCAGGATGTGCGCGTGGATTATCCCAAAGGCCGCGTCTATATTCCGCAGGACGACATGCGCGACTTTGGCGTGACCGACGAGACCATTGCGGCCGGCGTGGCCAGCGAGGATTTTCGCGCGCTGCTTCGCTACGAGGTCGATTATGCCCGCGGGCTTTTCAACGAGGGCCTGCCGCTGATCGGCATGGTCGGCCGCGATCTGGCGCTCGACCTGGACCTGTTCAGCCGCGGCGGCCTGGAGATTCTTCGCGCCATCGAACGGCAGAATTACGACGTGCTCAGCGCCCGTCCGGCCATCTCCAAGGGTGCAAAACTGGCGCTGGCTCTGCGCGCCGTCAGCGGCAAGCTGCTGCCTTCGCTCAGCCTGGGACGCAAGGGGAAGACCGCTTGAGCTACGCACCGCATATAGACAAACAGCGCCTCGACGCGGCCTATGCGGCGTGTCGCGCCATCGCCAAGCGCGAGGCCAAGAACTTCTATTACGCCTTTGTCGCGCTGCCCGCGCCGCGCCGCAACGCCATCTGCGCCATCTATGCTTTCATGCGCCAGGCCGACGATCTGGCCGACGACGAAACGCTGCCTATCGCGGAGCGCCGCCGCCGCCTCGATGCCTGGCTGGCCAACTGGCGCGGCGTCTGCCACGGTGGAGATTCGTCTGACCAGGTCTTTCTGGCGGTGCGCGACGCCACCGAGCGCTACGACATTCCGCTGAACCTGCTCGATGAACTTGTCGAAGGCGTGACCATGGACCTCGATCGTGCCCCCAGCGACGCTCCAGACACCTATGCCACCTTCCCCGATCTCTACCGCTACTGCTATCTGGTGGCGTCGGTCGTCGGGCTGGTGTGTATTCGCATCTTCGGCTACTCGGACCCGAGCGCGGAAAAGCTGGCCGAGCAGACCGGCATTGCCTTCCAGCTCACCAACATTTTGCGCGATGTGGCCGAGGATGCGGAGCGCAACCGCGTCTATCTGCCGCTGGAAGATCTGGAGGCCCATGGCGTTTCTGTGGGCTCGCTCGTTCATCGCCAACCGGGAGCGCCGCTCACAGCCGAGGAGCGCGCCCTGCTGGCGGACCTGGCCCAGCGCGCGGAACAGTTCTACAAGTCCGCGCAGGCGCTGTTGCCGCTGATCGACGCGGAGAGCCGCCCCGCCCTGTGGGTGCTGGTTTCCATCTATCATGGGCTGCTCAAGCGGATCGAGAAGGCGGAATACGACGTGTTCTCTTCCCGCGCCAGCGTGCCCATGGCGCAAAAGCTCGGCATCATGGCCGTGGGCATGGTGCGCCTGACCGTGGCCCGGCTGTTGGCCTGAGACGATTGCAGAAACGGTAAGAAACCTTGAGCCCTTTGCAGAAATCCGATAAGACCGTCACGGTAATCGGCGGCGGCGTGGCCGGCATGAGCGCGGCCTGCGCCCTGGCTGAGGCCGGGTTGCGCGTGCAACTGGTGGAGCGGCGCGGCTATCTGGGCGGGCGGGCCAGCTCCTATCTGCACCCGGGCGTCGGCGAGGTTATCGATAACTGCCAGCATGTGCTGTTCGGCTGCTGCACCAATCTCAGCGGGTTCTACCACCGCATCGGCGTGGCGGACCGCATCCATTGGACCAGCGAGATGACCATGATCGAGCCGGGCGGAAGACGCTCGCCGCTTGGCCCGTCCAGACTCGGTTCCTGGGGGCTCCCAGCGCCCCTGCACGGGCTTCCCAGGCTGCTGGCGGCACACGCCTTCACACTGGCCGACAAGATTGCGCTGGCGCGGGCCTTTGCCGCGCTGATGCGGCCGGCGCCCATCGATTCAAACGAGTCCCTCGGCGCATGGCTTCGGCGTCACGGCCAGACCGAAGGTGCATTGAACCACTTCTGGCGGCTGGTGATTGCCAGCGCCCTGAATGCGGAGATCGATTGCATCGCCATGCCCTACGCGGCCAAGGTGATCCGCGAGCTGTTCATGAACTCAGCCTGCGCGGGCAGCATGGGCATGAGCACCGTGCCGCTGAGCGAGCTTTATGTGGGCGCTGAGCAGTTCCTTGCGCAGCGCGGGGCCGCGATCCTTCTGAACACTAACGTGGAGTCGGCGGAGTGGGACGAGGAGACGCAGCAGTGGGTGCTGCGCACGCGCACCGGCATCATCGAGTCGGACCTGCTGGTGTTGGCGCTGCCCTTTGAGGCCACCGCCAAGCTGCTGCCGCAGATGCCTCCGGCCGAGGGCGTCGAGGCGTTTGCTCATCAGCTTGAGCAGCACGAGCACTGGCCCATCTGCAGCGTGCATCTGTGGTTCGACCGCGAGATCACCACGCTGGACCATGCGGTGCTCCTGGATCGCGAGATTCACTGGATGTACAACAAGAGCCGCTTGCAGTCCGTTCGCCAGTCCGGTCGCAAAGGGCAGGGAAGCTACCTGGAACTGGTGGTCAGCACCTCGCGTGCCTTTGCCGCTTTGTCCCGCGAGCAGGCCATTGCGCAAGCAGTCAGCGAACTGGCCGAGTTTTTCCCGCTGGTGAAAGTAGCCAACCTGGAGAAGGCCGCCCTGGTGAAGGAAGTGCGCGCCACCTTCGGCGTGCCGCCGGGCATCGATGCGGCGCGGCCAACCGCCGTTTCGCCGTGGCCCAACTGCTTTTTGGCCGGCGACTGGACCGCGACCGGCTGGCCCTCGACCATGGAAAGCGCCGCGCGCTCAGGACATTTGGCCGCGGAAGCGATTTGCGCAAGCCTTGGCGAACCGCGGAGCTTCCTCAATGCGGATTTGAAACCGACAGGGCTTATGCGGCTTATCTCGTAAGGTCTCGAAGAATTCCGCTCTGAGATTTGTGCTCTCCCACCCTTCGCAAAGTGCGCGAAGGATGGGGCACCCAGTTTCATCCACTGTGGGCAGAAAAGCTGGCGGTGGATGGATCTCTGATCTCCGTCCTCAATGCGCAAGAAAGTACACGCCGATGCAGACCAGCACGGCGGCGGTCCAGCGGCGGCGATCCACATTCTCCTTCAGAAAGAACTTGGCGGCGATGGCGTTGGTGACCAGCGTCAGCGAGGCCGAGGCGGGCGCAACCAGGCTCAGGTTCAGGTGATTCAGCGCAAACAGCAGGGAAAAGAATGAGACCGCCAGAAAGCTGACTCCGGCAAAAAACAACGGGCAGGTGACGACGGCGCGGATGGCGCCCTTCATGCCCGATACGGCGCGAATGTCGTCCAGGTCGCCGATGGACTTCATGGCGGCGGCGGTCAGCACTTCGCCGGCGGTGGAACTGAGCACAATGGCGGCGATCATGGCGGCTGTGGTCCAGGGACCCTGGGCCGGTGCGGCGTTGAGAAGCATCATCGAGCCTGCTCCTCTTCGATGGCAGTAGCCGGGTCAATTTCAACGGGGGGCTTCACGGCGGGCCGCTCGGTCAGCGACGGTCCCTGCGCCACAAAGCCCACGCCGATGGTGATGAGCGCAATGCCTGCCCAGCGTTGCATTGAGATTGGCTCCTGCAGCCAGAAGCGCGCGAACAGCGCCACAATCACGTTGCCGAAGGCGGTAGCGGGCAGAACGTAGGTCAGGTCGGCCCACGACAGCGCCGTCAGATAGCTGGCGAAAAAGCCGATCAGCAGCACGATGCCGATGGCGATCCACGGAGTGAAGACCGCGGCGATCAGCGTTGCCGGATGTGCCAGGCTGATCGCCGGCAGGCTGGTCATGCCGCGCGAAAGGCAGGTGTCGCCCAGCGGAGCGGAGATGGAAACCAGCGCCAGCACGGAGTATTGCCACGCCGAGAGTTTGTGATGAGCCATGAGTGTCTTGCTATTCCTTCAAAACAAGAGGGCGGACGCATCCGCGCCGCCCTCAATAAGTTAAGCCAGGCCAGCGCTGTTACGCGCCCGCGCCCGCCGGAGCCGGCGGATCGGCCTGATGGCTGCGCGCCGTCTTCACCATCTTGTTGCGCTCCGAACGCAGTTTGAGGAACGACTTGGCCTCCACGTAGAGACGGCCCAGATCGCGATTCAAAAGCGCCTTCCAAACCACGCGGAAAGCCTGCTTGGGCCGGAAGAAGTACTCGTCGTAGAAGCGGTGCACCATCTCCAGCACGTAGTCGGCGGGCAGGCCGGGATACTCGATGTGCGCCAATTGGTGGCCGCCTTCATCGCTCATGGAGGTGGCATTGGTCATGAACCCGTTGGCCTTGACGTAGTCGTACAACTCGGTGCCGGGCAGCGCATGGGCAATGGAAACCTGGATGGTTTCCACGTCCAGTTGTTTGGCAAAGTTGATCGTGTTGCGGATCGACTCCTTGGTTTCGCCGGGCAGCCCCAGCACAAAGTCGCCGTGAACGCTCAGGCCCAGTTCGTGGCAGTCCTTGGCAAAGGCGCGCGCGCGTTCCACAGTGGCGCCCTTCTTGATGTTTTTCAGGATTTGCGGATCGCCCGACTCGAAGCCCACGATCAGCAGCCGGCAGCCGGCGTCCTTCATGGCCTTCAGGGTTTCGCGGTCGGTGGTTACGCGCGAGGTGCAGCTCCAGGTGATGTGCAGCGGCTTGAGCTTTTCGCACAGCTCGACGGTGCGCGCCTTCTGGATATTGAAGGTGTCGTCGTCGAAGAAGAACTCCTTCACTTCGGGGAAGTTCTGCTTGGCCCAGGCCAGTTCGGCGGCCACATCGTCGGTCGAGCGCTTGCGCCAGGCGTGTCCGCTGAGGGTCTGCGGCCACAGGCAGAAGGTGCACTGCGCCGGGCAGCCGCGCGTGGAGTAGAGCGCGATGAAGGGATGCAGCAGGAAGGGCACGCTGTAACGCGTCACATCCAGGTCGCGTTTGTAGATTTTGGTCGCCCACGGCATCGCGTCCAGGTCTTCCACCTGCGGCCGGTCCGGATTGTGGACGACTTGGCCGTTCAGCCGGTAGCTGATGCCCAGAATCTCGTTGAGCGGCTTGCGCTGCGCATACTCGACCACCGTGTAGTCGAACTCGCGGCGGCAGACAAAGTCGATCGCAGGGCATTCGTTCAGGGCGCGATCCGGGTCCGTGGTGACCGGGGGGCCGACAAACGCGATCTTGATCGACGGATGGGCCTCTTTGATGGCCATGGCCAGATGCTGGTCGCTCTTCCAGCCCATCGTGGAGGTAAACAGCACCAGGAACTCGTAATCCTTGCAGATCTTGATGGTTTCTTCCGCGGAGACGTGGTGGGGAGACGCGTCAAGCAGGCGGGAACCTTCCAGCAGGCCAGCCGGGTAGGTCAGCCATACCGGGTACCAGTAGGATTCAATCTCGCGCGTTGCGGGCCAGCGCGAACTTGCGCCTCCGTCAAAATTCTCGAACGAGGGCGGGTTCAGGAGAAGAGTTTTTAGAGGCATAGGCATCCCTTCGATTCTATCATTTCGGTAGATTTCGGGCGGCAAACGGCCGCCGGCGGGCTACTTTGCGTGCAGTTCGTGCAGCCAGTCTTCCATGTGGCCGAGCGCGCGCAAAAGGGTGAGGCGGGCCTTGCTCAGGTCAAATCCGGCATCCAGCGCGTCCTGGAATTTCTGCCGTTCGTCGATCAGGGCCAGTTGTTCGGCCTTGGGGGTCAGTTGCGGCGCGGCAGCCGATCCGGCGCCGTTGCCCAGCTCCAGTTGCGTCCGTACGGCCTGAATCTGCTCATCGGCAATCTGCTGCTTCAGGGTCGCAATCTCCGCCTCGGCATCCAGTTCGCGCAGGTTGCCGGTCAACTCCGCAATCTGAATCTCGTTTTGCCGCTGCGCCTGTTCGGCTTCGATGGTAGAACGCAGCGCATCGGCTGTCGAATCCTTGGCCTTGGCGTAATGGCCAATGTCGAACACCGGAATCTGGATCGAGAACCCCGAACTGAAGTTGTTGGTCGGAAGGGGTTTTGCGTAGTAGGTGTCCGCGTTGTTCAGCAGTTTGGTGCTGCGGATGTACTCCGCGTTGAAGACGATCTGCGGGAACAGGCCGCTGAGCGAGTCGCCGCGCGCCACCCGCTGTTTGGCGCGGGCCTGCATCTGCGCGGATTTGATGCCGAAGGTGCCGCGCTGGGGCTCATCGGCGTGGACCTGCGGTATCTCCGGAATGGAGCCGCGATCCGGGGTGATCGAACCAACCGGAAGTCCGGTGAGTACGGCAATCTGTTTGGAGAGGGTGGCCGCGCGCGTCTCCAGGTGCAGGCGTTTGAGCTTGAGTTGGGCTGCCGTCAGTTGCGCCTGCAAGAGATCGCTGAGCGGGTCAACTCCCGCTTCGGTGCGTTCCTGCTCGATTTTGACCAGCCGATCCGCAAACGCTGCCTGCTGGTGCGCAGCTTCCAGTTCGCGGTCCACCATATCCAGTTCGATATACGTGGTTGAAGCGTCCAAAGCCACCTGTTCGCGGGCATCCTTCAGGTTCAGTGCGGCCGCTTTGAGCCCGGTGCGCGCCGCGTCCATGTACTGCTTCTGCGGAAGATCGAATACCAGCGACTGGACAGTTCCGGTCAGGATCGAGGGCACGCCCCCGGTGAAGCCAACCGAAGGAAATGCGGGAAGCCCGGAACCGAGCATCGCGCTCGGCAGGAACACATCCTTGGTTTTGGACAGCACCGCCTGGGCCTTCATCATGTCCGCCTGAGCCAGCCGGACCGGGCTGCTGTTGCGCTGCGCCAGATCGACAACCGTAGTCAACGAAACTTGCGCTGGCAGAAGGGCAGGCGTACCCGCAAGCATCATTCCGATGAGTGTTGGGCCGATGAGGAGTGGGGCCCAGGCCGTGCGCGAATTGCATCGTACTTTCACGTTCGATCTTCCGGTCAATGCTTCAAATCCTGTGCGGGCTTGTATTCCTGGGCCAATGCCAGCGCCGCCGTCCGTTCCCGTGTTGCGGCCGTGGAGTCGCCGAGTTGCTGCTTCAGGCGCGCCAGCCGCACGTGCGCCACAAATGCCGGCGCCTCTTCGGTCTTGTTCGCGCCGGCCAAATAATCTTCAAGCATTCTCGCCGCCAGCGCCGGTTCGCGGTTGGCCCTGATCAAGGTCGATGCCCCGTTGTAGAGCGCTACCCCGGCGTGTTTATCCCTCTGCGCCGCGCTTGTCCCGCTTTGCACCGCCGACACCATCTCCGTCCAGCGCTCGTGGCGGCGATAAAAGCTGGCCAGCGTCATCCACTGGAACGCCGGATGGGCGCTGGCTGCAATCGCCATCTTGAACTCACGCTCCGCCGTGCCGTAGTCCTTGCCCTGCTCGGCTATCCGGGCCCGCAGTTCCTGCGCCCTGGCTCCATCCACTCGGTCCAGTTGCGCCGCAACGCCCTCGGCCTTGCCGGTGCCGCCGCCCACCACGCCGGGCGCAGCATAGTAGAACTCGCCCAGGTCCGCCAGCGCCTCGGCGTTGCGCGGATTCAGCCGGACCGCTTCTTCAAACTCCGCCCGCACCCGCTTGCCCAGTGAATAGGCGCTCATGAACGATGCCCGGTCGGCCTTCTCGCCCAGCGCCCGGCCCAGCCACAGGTGATAGCTGGAGTTTTGTCCGTCCAGGTTCACCGCCTGCTGACATTCGTATGCGGCGGTATCCCACTGCTCCAGCGTGAACCGCACGCGGCATGCAAGGTTGTGCGCCTCGGCCGAACCCTCGCTGGTCGATTGCAGCAAAGCCAGTGCCTTGTCCGCCTCGCCGGCCTGAAGCGCCGCATTGGCTTGTGCCAGAGGGTCCTTCTGGGCATGAACACCAGACGAAATCGCCAACGCCGCCAGTGCTACAGCCGGCGCGATTCTTCCTGCTGAGAGTCGTACCCTCACTTCACTACCTTGATCGGAATGCCCTCCTGCAAGGGCTGTCCGTTGGCCGTTCCGGTTGCTACCCAGTCTCCCGCATTGAGTCCCGAGAGAATGGCCACCTGGGTCAGGTTGATGGTTCCTGTCGTCACCGGGGTCCGCACCAGGCTTTCGTTCACCACCCTGTAGACGTAGGGCTTTCCGTTCTCGGAGTGCAGCGCCTCGCGGGGCACGCTCAAAGCATTCTCCTCGCGGGAGGTGGTCACGGTAACCGTCACATTGGTGTCGGGCAGCAGGCTGCTGTCCACATCGTCGATCTCGATCAGCACCTCGCCCACGGTGCGCGTGCCGTAGGTAATCACCGTCACCGGAGTACGTACAATATGTCCGTGCCAAAAATGGCCCGGTTTGGCGTCCCACTTGATCAGAATCGTCTGGCCCACAGCCAGCCGTCCAATCTCCGGCTCGTCAAAATAGGCCCTCACCCGCTCATGGCGCAGATCCGCCATCTGCATCAGCAGTTTGCCCTCTTCGGCAAATTCCGTGGGTCCGGCATTGCGGCTGTAGATCGTTCCGGCGATGGGGGCATGAATCGAGGTCTGCGCCATCACCTGCCGCGCCGCCGCCAGATTGGCTTCCGCGTCGGTCAGAGTGGCCTTCGCCCGCGCAATTTCAGTCAATGAGTAGCGATTGTGCGCGCCCTGTTCGGCTGCGTGCAGGCTGGCTTCAGCCGTCTCCAGCCGTTGCCGCGCGGCGGCTACTTCGCCGCCTGAGGCCGCTCCGCTGGCGTTTAGCTTGATCAGCGCGTTCAGATCCCGGCGCGCCTGATCGCGCTCCAACGTGCCGCGGGCCAGGTCGCCCGATGCCATCTGCCGCTCCTGCTGGGTTCCGTTGTGGGTGGCGGCTTCCACCGCCGCCTGGGCGGCCTTGACGCCGCTTTCGGCCGTAGCCAGCCGCGCCCGCGCCTGCACGTCGTCCAGCACCAGCAGCAGTTTGCCTGCCGCCACCACATCGCCGGGCTGCGCATAAACCGCTTTCACTGTGCTGGCGATGGGGCTGTGGAACTCGTAGTTGACCTCCGGCTCCACGCGGCCGTTGGTGCTGACCGTGT
>CAVZNE010000356.1:0-3898 GCA_963776445.1 Terriglobales bacterium | reverse complement strand
TGTCCACCAATTGCTCTTCCGGGTGCTCGGTCAGGACGGGGGTAATCTCCGGCTCGTGGAAACCGTTCTGGGCCATCGCGCTGCGCATCTGCACCTGCGCCTGGCGCAGCTTGGCGGGAGTGAAGCGGGTGCCGGGCGCAAGCTGGCCGGCGCGCTCCAGTTGCGTATTCATCGTGGCGCCCTTGGCTCCCTCCACGCTCACTGTCCCGATGAAGGTGCGCGGCGCGCCGCTAAACACCAGCGCCACGCCGTCCCCGTCGCGCGAGCCCTCCGCGGCGATGGTTTCAAACAGGCCGGTGGCAAACAACTGGCGCAAGCTTCTCTGCAGGTCTTCGCGGAGCAGCGGTTTTCCCGCGGCCTGGGCCAGAGAGCCCTTGAGCGAAGCCAGCCGGTCAGCCGCAACTCCCTCAAACGAGATGCGCCGCACCGGCAGCCCTTCCCATTGATCCAGGGAATTTATGCCCGCTGCGGCGGCTGTCGGCGCAGCCTCAGCGCCTGCCGCCAGCGGAGAAGAGGCTGCGCGCGGAGCGGTCTGGTTCTGGCTCCAGCCCACGCTCAATCCCAGGACAAGCAGCCAGGCAGGCAAAAACCGGCCCCGAACCAGACCGAGAACCCGGAGAGGCACAGGGACAAGCCCCCTTCCCCGGTGCGAATCGACACTCTTCCCTGCCGGCCTTGTTCGCAGAACCATCTTTCTCCCGAATTACGCGGCAAGCAGTTCCTCTGCATGCCGGCACAGCCACCACGCGAAAGTCTACAGGGCGCAGTTCTCCGTGCGATGAAATTACACCAGCGCAACTGCTCCCCTTATACTAACGAGGAACGTGGCCTGGTGCTGCAGCGGGATCCCCAGGAATGTGTATGACCCACTCGAGTTCTCCAATGCGGTCGTCCGATCCTGGCCCTCAGCCGCTTGCCGGCCAGGCCACTCTTCCGGTTCACGCCGCGCCGGTCCCTGCCTTTGCCCCTGCTGCCTCCCCCGATCCCGCTGAAGCGGATGCCCTGGCCCGCGCCCAGTCCGGCGACCATTATGCATTCGCCCATCTCTACTCTCTGCACAAAAGACGCATCTATTCTTTATGTCTGCGTATGGTGGGCGAGATTGGCGAAGCGGAAGACCTGACTCAGGAGGTCTTTCTTCAGTTGCACCGCAAAATTGCCACCTTCCGCGGCGATTCGGCGTTTTCCACGTGGCTGCACCGGCTGGCCATCAATGTGGTGCTGATGCGTTTGCGTAAAAGAGGTTTGTCTCTTATTTCATTGGATGAGGCCATGGAACCTGTTCCCGAAGAAGGCCCCGGACGCAGTTTCGGCGCTCCCGATCTAGCCCAGGCCGGGGCCATAGACCGGCTGGCCCTGGAGAGCGCCGTTGCCGACCTGCCCGCCGGGTACCGGCTCATCTTTGTCCTCCACGATGTCGAGGGCTATGAACACAATGAGATCGCCGCCATGCTCGACTGCTCCATCGGAAACAGCAAATCCCAGTTGCACAAGGCGCGGCTCAAACTGCGCGACGCCCTGCGCACCTATCCCCGACAGGAGGAGCGGCGTTGACAGACTATCCCGATCATTCGAGTTGCGCCGCTTTCCAGGCCCTGCTGCCGGAACTGATCGGCTCCGGCGAACATGCCGCCAACCATCCCCACATCCTGGGCTGTGCGCGTTGCCGCGCCCTGCTGGCCGATCTGGAGAGCATTGCCGAGGCGGCCCGCCAACTGCTGCCCATTGTGGAGCCGCCCGACAAACTGTGGGAACAGATCGAACTGGCCATCCAAAAAGAAGAAAGCGCCTTGCGCCCGTAATTGGACTTTTTCCCGCTGCCTGCTCACCCGCAGACCTTGAACCCCCACCCGCTCACCTTCCACAGCGCTTTGGCCGATACACCCTTCGAGCGCTGGCTGGCTGGGGTGGGAACCCGGCACGCCCCGCGTCCGTACACCCAAAGTCCTGTCCGATGGAGAAACAGGCCTCGGCAGGAGGACATTCCTGAAACTTTTCTAAGTCTGCGTGGTCTAATAGAAGGAAAGTTGATACGAGGACACTCAATGCCAAGCCAGCCATCTGTTCCGCCGCAAACCTTAAGCCCCTCCCCCCAAGGCACTCCCGGAGTGCGCAGAATCCCTGTTCTTCCGGTGCGGGATACGGTGCTGTTTCCGCATGCGGTCCTGCCTTTGACGGTGGGCCGCGAAAGCTCCATCCAGTTGATCGAGTCGCTGGGCGAAGCGCGCTCCATTATCGTCGCCACCCAGCTGGATCCGCGCCTCGACGCGCCCAAGCCTGAGGATCTGCATCCCGTCGGCACCTTGGCCACCGTGCACAAAGTTGTGCGCATGCCCAACCAGAGCCGCTTTGTCTTCACCGAAGGCGTGGAGCGGGTGCGCCTGGTGCGTTATGTACAGACCGAGCCGTTCATGATCGCCGAAGTTGAAACCCTTCAAGACGAGGAACCGGCCGTCTCGTCCAGCGTGGAAGCTCTGGTGCGCAACGTGGTCGCGCAGTTCCAGCAGATCGTCGCCGAGTCGGCGACGCTCTCCGATGAACTGCGGACCATTGTCTCCAACATCGAAGAGCCCAGCCGCCTGGTCGATTTCGTTGCCTCGTCGCTGCCCTTCCTCACCACCGACGACAAACAGCAACTGCTGGAAACGGCCAGCATCGTGGACCGGCTCGAACTCCTCAACCAGCACCTGGCCAAGGAGCTCGAGGTGCAGCAGCTCCGCGCCAAAATCCAGACCGAGGTGCAGGACCAGGTGCAGCAGTCGCAGCGCGATTACTACCTGCGCGAGCAACTCAAGGCGATTCAAAAGGAACTGGGCGAGCAGGACGAGGGCCAGCGCGAAACCGAGGAACTGCGGGCGAAGATCGAGGCCGCCGGCATGCCGGAGGACGTCAAGACCGAGGCGCTCAAGGAGCTTTCGCGGCTGTCGCGCATGTCTCCCATGGCCGCCGACTATTCGCTCACCCGCAACTACATCGAGTGGCTGGCTGTACTTCCCTGGGCCAAAAGCTCCGGCTCCAAAATCGATATCGCCAAGGCCAAGGAGATATTGGACGAGGACCACTACGAGCTGAAAAAGGTGAAGGACCGCATCCTGGACTACCTCAGCGTGCTGGAGTTGAAGCCGGACATGAAGGGCCCGATCCTCTGCTTCGTCGGACCTCCTGGCGTGGGCAAAACCAGCCTGGGCCGCTCCATCGCCCGTGCCCTGGGACGCAAGTTCCAGCGCGTCTCGCTGGGCGGCATGCACGACGAGGCCGAGATTCGCGGCCATCGCCGCACCTATATTGGCGCTCTTCCTGGTCAGATCATTCAGAGCATCCGGCGGGCCGATACCAACGACCCGGTCATCATGCTCGACGAAGTGGACAAGCTGGGCCGCGACTTCCGCGGCGATCCGGCCTCCGCGCTGCTTGAGGCGCTGGACCCGGAACAGAACAACACCTTCCGCGACAACTATCTCGACGTGCCGTTCGATCTTTCGAAGGCGCTGTTCATCTGCACGGCCAACCAGCTGGATACGGTTCCGCCGCCTCTGCTGGACCGCATGGAGTTGATCTTTCTGCAGGGCTACACCGAAGAGGAGAAGGTGCAAATCGCCTTTCGCTACCTGATTCCGCGCCAGATCAAGGAGAACGGCATCACCCCGGAGCAGATCGAGTTTCCCGAGGATGCGGTGCGCTACGTGGTGCGCCATTACACGCGCGAAGCCGGAGTCCGCAAGCTGGAGCAGACCATCGGCACCGTCTGCCGCAAGCAGGCGCGCCAGGTCGTCGAGGGCCACAAGGAAAAACTGGTAGTCACCCGCGATGTACTGAAGGATTTTCTGGGCGGCATCCAGGTGCGCGTGGAAACCGAAGTCTCGGAACGCGTGAAGCGGCCTGGTGTAGGCGATTAACC
>CAVZNE010000355.1:0-3070 GCA_963776445.1 Terriglobales bacterium | reverse complement strand
CCGCTGCTTCCTGCTTCGATCCGTTGCATCTTGTTGGCCACAACGTTGGTCTTCGAGCCGCCTCCGGCCAGGCCGACGCTCACCGTCAAACCGCGCTTGAGATCGGTCCAGCCGCTCACCGTCTCCACCACGCGGGCCAGCTCCCGAATGGCATTCGCCCCCTTTTTGAAATCCACGCCGGCATGGGCCGCCACGCCCTCAATACCGATCCGCCAACTCCCGGTGCCCTTGCGCGCGGTCTTGTAGGCCAGCCCTGCGCCGGCTCCAGCACGTAAACCGCGCGCACTCAGCCGCCAGCCGCTCGGTGAGGGGGCGCGAAACCGGGCTGCCCACCTCCTCTTCGCTGTTCAGCAGCAGCACAATCTCCCGCTCCAGCAAGTTGGCTTCAATCAGCATCTCGATGGCCGTCAAAGCCATGGCCACGCCCGCCTTCATGTCCAGCGTGCCCGGCCCACACAGCCGTCCTTCGCTCAGCTTGCAGGGCATGGTCTTCAGAGTGCCCACCGGCCACACCGTATCCAGATGCCCCAACAGCAAAGTCCGCCCCGCGGCTCCGGTTTTGGACTTGGGCCCGAACCGCGCTTCCAGCACATTGCCAAAATCGCGTTGCCGGTGCAGTTTCACCCGCCCACCCAACGCCTTGGCCTGCTCCGACACCAAGGCAACGCAGACATCCACAGCCGCCTTATCGTCCGACGGCGACTCCGCCTGCACCAGTTTCCGGATCAGGTGGATCAGCGCAGGTTCCTTGCGCCGGGCTCCTGCCAACAGAGCGCGCATTGAAACGGGGGAATCGGTAACAGGATGCATTGGTCTTCCTTTCAGTGCTATTTCGTCCCAGCCATGCCGTAAACTTCCCTGATTCTACGACGCTTAACCACGTCTTACCCACTCTATTCCCCACTCCGTCTATTTCCCACATCGCGCAAAGTGTGGTTAAAATGCCACAAGACGGAGTTGCCGCATCGCGTCTAATCTAACCACTGCCCATGCTTTCACAAAGTTGGAGAGCTAAATTATTGCCGAATCCTGCGCATCTGGAACAAACCATTGCCGCGCCCATTGAGTTTACGGGCGTGGGACTGCACTCCGGCGCGCCGGTAACCATGCGCCTGCTGCCTGCGCCGGGCGGCTCGGGCATCGTCTTTCGCCGCACCGATCTCGACAACTTCGAGATTCCCGCCACCGGCCGCAACGTGGCCAAGGTCAGCTACGCCACCAGCCTCATGCGCCAGGGCGTGCTCATCTCCACCACCGAGCACCTGCTCTCCGCGCTGATCGGCATGGGCGTGGACAACGTGATCGTCGAGCTGGACAACCTCGAACTGCCCATTCTGGACGGCAGCGCCCTGCCCTACGTCGAGGCTTTTCTCAACGTCGGCATCCGCACCCAGCGCCGCCGCCGCGAGACCATCCGCGTGCTGCATCCCGTCGAGGTGCGCGAGGGCGACAAGTTCATCGGCGTCTATCCCGGCTCCGGCTACAGCATCCAGTACGCCATCGACTTTCCCGCGCCCATCGGCCACCAGTGCGCCTGCATCGATCTGGCCGCCGAGACCTACGGCGCCTCCATTGCCGCCGGCGCGCACCTTCGGCTACAAGGCCGACGAGCAGCGCCTGCGCGACATGGGCCTGATCCGCGGCGCCGGCCCGGAGAGCACCATCATTCTGGACGCCAAAGGCCCGGACAACGGCCCGCTGCGCTTTGCCGACGAGTATGTGCGCCACAAGGTGCTGGACCTGATCGGCGACCTGGCCCTGGCCGGACGCCGCATCGAAGGCCATGTCGTGGCCGAGCGCGCCGGTCACGCCATGCACACCGCCCTGGTCTCCCGCCTGATCAAGGACCGCTCCGCCTGGGAACTGGCCCACGTGCCCATGGCCGAAAGCGCCCCCCGCAGAAGCTGCCCTGGACCACCTGCCCGACGGCGCATTCTCTGGCGCCGCCCTGCTCGGCGCATAGTTTCCTCTGCAAGCCGATTTCCTTTGGGCGCGTGCCGCATGTACCTTTCTTGCCATCGCGCGCCACAGCCCGGCAATTTAGACTACTCACGTACTGCTCGGATTCGGCCCCCCACTGGATTGCAGAATTGCAGCGCCGCGTAAAGAAGCGAGGAAAGACTTCATGGGTTCTGGCGCACCATTCACGTTTCGCATACCCCTCATTCTTCTGGCCATTGCCAACTTGACAGTTCTGGGCATGCGCCTTTGGCCGTGGCCGCAAGTGTTGATGCTGCCCCTCAACGGAGCCACCGGCATCGATCCCGTCGTCTGCCTGCTCACCTACACCTTCCTGTTCTACTGGATCGCAGACATCCAGCTGCGGCCTACCCAGAGGGCGCTGGGCATTGGCGCCATGCTGGGACTGCTGGCCGGCCTGCTGCTGGCCGCCAACGTTGTGCTTGCCACCAAGCCGCCTGCTCCGGACCCTTCCATGATGGAACATCTGCCCACAGCCCTGCTGCTGGCTTCCGCTTTACTGTGGGGCATTGCCGGCGCGCTCGGCGCGCGCGGCGAAACTCCCACGCTGGGCATGCTCGCCGGCCTGTGGAGCGGCATGACCAGCGCCCTGATCGCGATTTCTGCCGTGCTGGCCGAGATGGTTCTCGCGGGCCCCGCGGTCGAGTCGACAGATCCCTGGAAGCAGTACGAAGGCCTGGCTCTCGGCAACCCCGTCATGCAGTCGCTCATCCACTCACTGAATACGACGACAGCCTATCTGCTGCTCTGTCCGCTGGTGGGCGGCATCGTGGGGCTGGTCTTTGGCACCTTCGGCAAAGGCGACAAAGGCTGAGTTCGCCGCTTCATTCTTGTCTTCACTGCCGGTGTGGTGTCTCAAAAGTTCATATCAATTATGAGCTGCCATCCTGAACATCCCGAGCGAACCGCAGGGAGTCGAAAGTCTGCCCTGAGAGAAGCCGAAGGGGACCTGCTCTTGCTTTTGCAGGTTTGGCCGCTCCCCCAAACAACCGAATCTCGCCCCAAGAATCACCCCTCCGCCACGGTTCCGCTCTGGAGTCGGCCCGATTTCAAGAGAGCCTCTGCTCCAGCGCCATCGGAAGGGTAGCTG
>CAVZNE010000354.1:0-3586 GCA_963776445.1 Terriglobales bacterium | reverse complement strand
TCCAGCGACTCGATTAGCTGGATGGAACTCTCGCGGCCCACCGTCAAGGGCAGCACCGCATGGGGAAACAGCACCGTATCCCGCACCGGAAGAACGGGAATCCTGCGCACTCCGGGAGTGCCCTGGGGGGAGGAGCTTGAGGTTTGCTGCGGAACAGATGGCTGGCTTTGCATTGAGTGTCCTCGTATCAACTTTCCTTCTATTAGACCACGCAGACTTCGAAAAGTTTCAGGAATGTCCTCCTGCCGAGCTCTGTCTTTCTTGTCGCGCAGGACTTTGAGGGTACGGACGCGGGGCGTGCCGGGTTCCCACCCCGGCTTGGCAGCGCTCGAAGGGTGTATCGGCCAAACAGCGCTGGAAGGTGAGAGGGGGAGGGTCATCCATGGTAACGGGTGTGCAGGCTGCGGGGAAAAGGCCAATTACGGGCGCAAGGCGCTTTCTTCTTTTTTGATGGCCAATTCGATCTGCTCCCACAATTCGTCGGGCGGTTCCACAATGGGAAGCAGCTGGCGGGCAGCCTCGGCGATGGTCTCCAGATCGGCCAGCAGGGCGCGGCAACGCGCGCAGTTCAGGATGTGGGGATGGTTGGCGGCAATTTCGCCGGAGCCGATCAGCTCCGGCAACAGGGCCTGGAACTGCGGCACAGCTCATGTTGTTGGGTTCGTTTGTCATCGCCGCCCCTCCTGTCGGGGATAGGTGCGCAGGGCGTCGCGCAGTTTGAGCCGCGCCTTGTGCAACTGGGATTTGCTGTTTCCGATCGAGCAGTCGAGCATGGCGGCGATCTCATTGTGCTCATAGCCCTCGATGTCGTGGAGGACAAAGATGAGCCGATAGCCGGCGGGCAGGTCGGCAACCGCGCGCTCCAGCGCCAGCCGGTCGATGGCCCCGGCCTGGGCAGATCGGGAGCGCCGAAGCTGCGTCCGGGGCCTTCTTCGGGAACAGGTTCCATGGCTTCATCCAATGAAATCAGAGACAAACCCTTTTTACGCAAACGCATCAGCACCACATTGATGGCCAGCCGGTGCAGCCACGTGGAAAAAGCCGAATCGCCGCGGAAGGTGGCAATTTTGCGGTGCAACTGAAGAAAGACCTCCTGGGTCAGGTCTTCCGCCTCGGCAATATCGCCCACCATACGCAGACATAAAGAATAGATGCGTCTTTTGTGCAGAGAGTAGAGTTGGGCGAAGGCATGATGGTCGCCGGATTGGGCCCGGGCCAGTGCTTCGGCTTCGGCGGGATCGGGGGAAGCGGCAGGGGAGAAGGGCGTGGCGGCCAAGGCGGGGGCAGGAAGAATGGCCTCGCCGGCTAGCGGCTGAGGACCTGGATCGGGCGACCGCATTGGAGGACTCGAGTGGGTCATGCACATTCCTGGGGAGCCCGATACAGCGCCAGGCCACGTTCCTCGTTAGTATAAGGGGAGCGGTTGCGCTGGTGTAATTTCATCTCAAGGCGACCTGCGCCTTGTAGACTTTCGCGTGGTAGCTTTGCTGGCGTGCAGCGGAACTGCTTGCCGAGTTTTGCGGGAGAAAGATGGTTTTGCGGACAAGGCCGGCAGGGAAGAACGTCGACTCACAGCGGGGAAGGGTGCTTGTCCCTGTGCCGGTCCGTGCCTTCGGTCTGGTTCGGCGCGGGCTTTTGCCTGCCTGTCTACTTGTTCTGGGGTTGAGCGCGGGCTGGAGCCAGAACCAGGCCGCTCCCCTCGCAACAACTTCTCCGCTGGCGGCAGGCGCGGAGGCAGCGCCCTCCACCGCCGCAGCGGATATGCGTTCCCTGGATCGATGGGAAGGGCTGCCGGTGCGGCGCATCTCGTTTGAGGGAGTCGCGACCGACCGGCTGGCTCCGCTCGACGGACACTCTGGCCCAGGCCGCGGGAAAACCGCTGCGCCGGGAAGACCTGCAGAGAAGCTTGCGCCAGTTGTTTGCCACCGGCCTGTTTGAAACCATCGCCGTAGAGGGCGTCGCGCGACGGGGACGGCGTGGCGCTGGTGTTTAGCGGCGCGCCGCGCACCTTCATCGGGACAGTGAGCGTGGAGGGAGCCAAGGGCGCCACGATGAATACGCAACTGGAGCGCGCCGGCCAGCTTGCGCCCGGCACCCGCTTCACTCCCGCCAAGCTGCGCCAGGCGCAGGTGCAGATGCGCAGCGCGATGGCCCAGAACGGTTTCCACGAGCCGGAGATTACCCCCGTCCTGACCGAGCACCCGGAAGAGCAATTGGTGGACATTGCGTTTCACGTGGTCTCCGGCGTCCAGGCGCGGGTGGGCACGGTGGCGGTCACGGGCGATCCTGGCATGAGCGCCGAGGAGTTTCGCCGCCACGCGCATTTGAGAGCGGGCGCGCATGTGGACCACGACACCACCAGCCGGGCCCTGGCCGGAGTGCTGAAGCAATACCAGGGGCAGGAGCGGCTGGAGGCTGAGATCAAGCTGGAGTCGGAGGCCTACGCTGCCGACTCCAGGAAGGCCAACTTCCGTTTTTCCTCCACCAGGGGCCCGATTGTCAATGTGCGGGTCGAGGGCGCCAATATGAGCCCAGGGCGCGTGAAGCGGGTGATTCCCATCTTCGAGGAGGGCACAGTCGACGACGATTTGCTGAACGAGGGCAATCGCCGCCTGCGCGACTACTATCAGCGCCTGGGCTACTTCGACGTGAAGGTGGAGCACGAGCAGCAAACCACGAACGCCGGGCAGGTGGAGATCCTCTACAAGGTGCAGTTGGGACAGCGGCGGCGCGTGGAACGGGTTACAGTGGCGGGGAACAAATATTTTTCGGCATCGGTGCTGCAACCGCTGTTGAACGTTCATGCCGCCAATTCAACGGACCGCCATGGCGCTTACAGCCAGGCGCTGGTGAACGCGGACATCAACGCGATCCAGGCCGTTTACCAGAACAATGGCTTCTCCAAAGTAAAGATCTTCCCCGAAACCAGTACCCCGGAGACGGTTGCGGCCAACAGCCCGGCGCCGGTTGTTCCAAAAGGGAAGAAGATCGCCCCGCTGCTCGTGGTCTATCGCATTGAAGAGGGCGAACAACTGCGGGTGGGCGCGGTCGAGCTGGAAGGCAACGATCATGTGGAGGCGGGCAAGCTCGTGCCGCTGATGAACACGGCGGCCGGCCAACTGCTTTCTCCGCAGAATCTGGCCGGAGACCGGGATGCGCTGCTGACCGCCTATATGAGCCGCGGATTCGACCAGGTGCGGGTGGAAGTTGCGCAGAAGGAGCGAGCCGGGCGACGCCAGCAAGGTGGATGTGGCGTTCCAGATCACCGAAGGGCAGCAGGTTTTTGTGCGCAAGGTGCTGCTGACGGGGTTGCACTATACGCGCCCGTCCACGGTGGCCCGGGCCATCACGCTGCATCCCGGCGACCCGCTGAACGAGACCGCGCTGGCCGAGACGCAGCGCAATCTGTACGAGTTTGCGCTGTTCACCCAGGTCGATACAGCGGTGGAGAACCCCAGCGGCGGAGAGACCTACAAGACCATCCTGCTGCAGGCCTCGGAGGCGCGGCGCTGGGCGCTGACGTATGGTTTCGGCTTTGAGGCGCAGACGGGCACGCCGCAGAACAACTGCAAGGGCATCGCTACGA
>CAVZNE010000353.1:0-6934 GCA_963776445.1 Terriglobales bacterium | reverse complement strand
CAGGCGAACAGAAGACATGCCAATATGATTCGGGCGGGCCGGGGAACGAGTGGCAAAGACGCCGCGATCCTGATTGTCCAGGTAGGGGCGCGTAATCAACTGCGCACCCGAAGCGCGATCCAGCAAGTAGATCAACCAGAGCCGCTCGAATCCAGCCACATCCCTGAGTCCCGCGGCGAACTCGGCAAACACCTCAACCACGCCTTGGGCATTGCCGGCAACCGCACTTTGAATGGGTGTGCCCTTGGCATGAAGAAAAGACGTATGGATCACTCCGATTGCGGTCATCGCTGGCAAGGCGGTGGATAAGCACGTTTCCTGTCTGTGCATAATGCCTCGTATCAATGTCGTTTCGTCTTGTATAGAATACATAGCATCACCAAGGATCTGTCACCAATGGCTATCGAAATCCACACAAGTCTCGCGGAGTTAAGGGCCAAACGAGGTCTCGGAGCCGCGCAGTTGGCTACCCAGGTCGGCATTAGTCGGCAAACGGTCTATGCCATCGAGGCAGGAACCTACGTTCCCAACACAGTGGTCAGTTTGAAGTTGGCGCGCGCGCTTGAAACCACCGTCGAAGAAATCTTCCAGATCGCCCCAGACGACCAGGTTCCCGATGAGATCGTAGAAGCGACGATCCTCGGCGATTCCAAGTCCATGGTGCCGGGTCAGCCCTTGCGGCTCTGTAGCGTGGACGCCCATCTTGTCGCCGTAGCGCCCGAATCAGGAGGTTGGTGCCTTCCGCCCGCGGATGCCGTGTTGTTTGAATCGCCCGCAGCCGGCAATCACATCGCCAAGATACGGGTTCTCGGCGATAAGTGGAAAAAGTCCGCTCGTATCCTGCTTGCCGGGTGCGACCCAAGCGTCTCCTTCCTGGCGCAATCGCTACAGACGCAGGGCTGCGAACTGGTGGTCGCCTACGAAAACAGCTCGCGATCGCTCGACTTGCTTCACCAGGGGTTGGTGCACATTGCTGGCACACATATGGTGGACAAAGCTACCGGAAAGACTGATTTGCTCTCTATAACAAAGATGTTCGGCCGCAATGCCGTGGCGGTCATTTCGTATGCGATTTGGGAAGAAGGGCTGGTGACCGCCCCGGGCAATCCCAAGCGCATTGCGGGCATCGCCGACCTTGCTCGCAAGAACGTGCGCTTTACCAACCGGGAGTCCGGAGCCGGGTGCCGGCGCTTGGTGGACGACCTGATGTTGGAGCAGGGCATCTCGGCAAAGCAGATAAAGGGGTATGAGAGAATCACCGCCGGACATCTGCCCGCAGCGCGCCTTGTACGCGACGGAGAGGTGGATTGCTGCATTAGCACGCAGGCCGTGGCGCGCGCCTTGGCGTTGGACTTCATTCCTTTGGCCCAGAAACCCTACCACCTGGTCATTCGCCGTTCGCAGCTCAATTACCCGCCCATCCAAACACTGCTTGAAATACTGGGCCGCGCATCGTTCCGCCGCGAAGTTGAGGCCTGCACTGGCTACAGCATGCGGACGGCCGGCGATCGTCTGGTCTGAGAGACACTTGTAAGCGCGTCCGGCAGGGCTGCCTGGATTTGCCGCCAGTCTGCTACCACTCGTATTCAGATCGCTCTCCCTGCTCCCTGGGATGAGACGCAGATCGATGCTTTTGCCGCAGGGCAACTACATTGGACTGAGCGAGATTGACTTCAACCTGCTTCGGCAACAATTCGACACAGGGCAGAAGGCCCTTGAAGCGCAGAAGCTGCGGACTCAGACAGCGCAGAAAGCCAGCAAGGTCCGGCGTTGGCGGCATCAGACAGGTGCAGGCGCAGGGCCTGGATGAGCATCATGTAGGCAAGCTGCTGCGCAATCAGCGAACCGCCCGGCTGCGGATCGCGCAGCTCCTCGGGCAAGCGCTCGAGCAACCAGCGCATGGCAGCCTTGTCAGACTCGCGGCGAATGTGGACGATGGGAGGCAATGAGCGAAGGAGCATCTCGGCATGTCCGCCGGTGAAGCCGTGCGCGGAAAGTGTGCCGAAAAAGGGCCAGCCGATCAAGCAGAAGGTAGGAGAAAGTCAATGAAGGACGCCACTGCAACCAGCTTAAGGCTGGGAAATTGGCTTTCAAGCCCATGGGCGGCTGCTGAGGTCAATTCGACGGAGATCACGGGAATCTCGGCAATAGCACTGCGATATGGAGCCTGACGGCAGCTCACTAATCGTGGCAAGAATCCCTGCAATCGTGATATCAAGGATATGCATAAGCCTTAGAAGCACAAAGACTTAGTAGTGCAGCCCGTCTAGCAGATCGCGAACTTCCCGCCAAAACGGGCTTTTTTATGCGCCAAGGTGAAGAATTTATCAGCCAACCTAAAACTGCAACTTCCAAGACGGGTTAGATGTCGAGGTTCTTTACATCCAGCGCATTGTCCTCAATGAACTTGCGGCGGGATTCGACATCTTCGCCCATCAGCGTGGTGAAGATGGCATCGGTTTCGGTGAGGTCTTCCAACTTGACCTGAAGCAGGGTGCGGCGTTCGGGGTCCATGGTGGTTTCCCAAAGCTGCGAGGAGGACATTTCGCCCAGCCCCTTGTAGCGCTGGACCGAGTAGTCCTTCTTGCCTTGCTCGACAATGTAGGCGAAGAGCTCGCGGGCGGTCTGCTTCTCTACCGGCTCGCGCGGAGCGCGGGCGGTGCGGCGGGCTTGTTTGGCTTCCGCCTGAGCTTCGGCGGCGCTCACTTCAGGCGCTTCGGAATCCTCTTCGTTCGCTTCAGCCGCGGCCGGAGCCTTGGAGGCGAACTCGATGAGGTAGGGCGGCTCAAGAAACTGCTTGATGAGGTTGTACTTGGACATCATCTGGCGGAACTCGGGGCTGGAAGCCAGAGTCCAGTCGATGTGGCGCTCAGCTCCCTGCGCATCGACAAAGCTGATGGACCAGGTATGGTGCTCCTCATCCTCAACCGGCTCGCCCACGGACTTGAACTGGAATTCTTCGGCAAAGTCGGCCAGTTGCGCATGAATCTGGAGCAGTTTTTCCGGGACCTCGCTCTCCGACTTGGAGGTGAAATCGGCGCGGTGGCTGAGTTCGGTGCGCGCCAGCAGTTCCGTCAGCTTTTCATTGCGCAGGCGCTTGTCGACGCGCTCGGCAAAGCCCAGGTACTCGTCAAGGATGCTCATGAAGCGGGTAAGATCGGCGCCCTCAATGCGGCTGGCGGCTTCGCCGTGGCGGACAACAATGCCCTCGGAGGCGCGGTTGACCATCACCTTCAAGTACTCGCGCTCGTTTTTGATGTACTGCTCGAAGCGGCCCTTCTTGATTTTGAACAGGGGCGGCTGGGCGATGTAGATGTTGCCGCGCTTGATCAGCTCCGTCATGTGGCGGAAGAAGAAGGTGAGCAGCAGGGTGCGGATGTGTGCGCCGTCGACGTCGGCATCGGTCATGAAAATGATCTTGCTGTAGCGGACCTTGGCCGGATCGAAGTCGTCTTTGCCGATGCCGCAGCCCAGAGCCGTGATGATGACGCGGATTTCTTCCTGGCCCAGCATCTTGTCGTAGCGGGCCTTCTCGACGTTGAGGATTTTGCCCTTGAGGGGCAGGATGGCCTGGAAGCGGCGATCGCGGCCCTGCTTGGCGGTGCCGCCTGCGCTGTCACCCTCGACCAGGTACAGTTCGCAGCGTTCGGGATTGCGCTCGGAGCAGTCGGCCAATTTACCGGGCAGGCCTGCGCCGTCGAGAACGCCCTTGCGGCGAGTCAGGTCGCGGGCCTTGCGCGCAGCCTCACGAGCGCGCGAAGCTTCCACTGCCTTGTTGATGATCTTTTTGGCGACCTGCGGATTCTGCTCAAGGAACGCGCCCAGCCGCTCGTTGACGAAAGCCTGCACGGTGCCGGCGATGTCGGAGTTGAGCTTGCCCTTGGTCTGGCCCTCGAACTGCGGCTGCGACAGCTTGACGCTGATAACCGCAACGAGGCCCTCGCGGACGTCGTCGCCGCTGAGGTTTTCCTTCATGTCCTTGAACAGGCCCAACTGCTGGCCGATGGCGTTGACCGTGCGGGTGAGCGCGGTGCGGAAGCCGGACAGATGGGTTCCGCCGTCGACCGTATTGATGTTGTTGGCAAAACTGAACACGGTCTCGGAGTAGGAGTCGTTGTACTGGAGCGCGATGTCGATCTCGACGTTGTCGCGCATGGCTTCCATGACGATCGGCTTGTCGTGCAGCACGACCTTGCCACGATTGATGTGCTTCACAAACTCCGAGATGCCGCCGGCATAGCGGAACTCGGCGCGCCGGGCATTGCCGGTTTTAGGATCGGCGGTGCGCTCGTCGGTGAGCGTAATGGCCAGTCCCTTGTTCAGGAAGGCCATCTCGCGCAGGCGCTGCGAGAGCGTGTCGTAGTTGTACTCGGAAACCGTGAAAATGCTCTTGTCGGGCAGGAAGTGGATCATGGTGCCGCGTTTTTTGCTGGTGCCCGCCTGACGGAGCCCGCTGATGGGCGCGCCGCAACTGTAGTCCTGTTCCCAGGTGTAGCCGTCGCGCCAGATTTCGACGCTGAATTCCTGCGAAAGAGCGTTGACGCAACTGACGCCGACGCCGTGCAGACCGCCGGAAACCTTGTAGTTGGAGGCGTCGAACTTGCCGCCGGCATGGAGCTTGGTGAGCACCACCTGGACGGCAGGCATCTGCTCGCCGTTGCCCACGTTCATCATGTCTACGGGGATGCCGCGGCCGTCGTCGATCACCGTGACCGAGTTGTCCACGTGGACGATGACGTCGATCTTGGTGGCATAGCCGGCCAGACACTCGTCCACCGAGTTGTCCACCACCTCATAGACGAGGTGGTGCAGGCCCATCTCACCGGTCGAGCCGATGTACATGGCCGGGCGGAGGCGAACTGCCTCAAGGCCTTCCAGGATCTTGATGTTTTCGCCAGTGTAGCTGTCGTTATCGCCGTGAATAGGGGTGCCGTTCAGACTTTCAGTCGCCATAGGATTCCGTTCGCAGGGCTTTCGCTTTGGACTCAATCGGGGTGCGGTTAACGCAAGGAATCCGGGATGGAATTCGAGGATTAACCGCTTGAAAAACGAGGGCTTTCAAGCGAATTCGCCTAGGTCCATTTTAGCATGAGGCGAGGGAGGAAGGGGGGTCTGGGGTGGAGCGTGAAAATGGTTACCGCAGGAAGGTTACCTTTGGGGTGTATGACGCTAGTAATCGCGCCCGTAACTAGTTATGCAACTACATGAAAAAAATAGACTTATCCGAATTTATCTACTACTATTCAAGGGTGCAGGGAGCGTCCTTCCCTGTCAATCCAAATCGCCAAGGGGTTACCAACTATGAAACACGCGATCCGCATTTTTGCTCTGTCCGTTGTTGTTGCCGGCGCCGCTGCAGCTGCTGTTACACCCAAGACCGCTCCCATGGTCCCGAGCCACCAGTCGGCCACCGCCAGCCTGCCAACGCCAGCATGCGGACCTCACGTGCCCACTTGCCCCGTTGATGGCCAGTAGAAGAGGCTGCACCCCACCAACAGCGAAAAAATAACACCAAAGTGCCATGGCGAATGCTGCTTTCTGGTTGAGCGGCAGGGCATTCAGCGCTATTCTGAGAGAGTTCTTGGAATGGCGAAAGGCCTGTTATGTCCTCACAGACCGTGATGTCCGTATTGAGCGTGGCTGAGTTTGCCCTTTGGGCAACGCTTGGCTTTCTGTTCTGGACCAAGAAGCTGCATCGCCGCTTCCCGGCGATGGGGACCTACCTGGCGTTGCGTGTAGCTTCCATGCCGGTGCTGCTCCTGCTCCTTTACGGCCAATCGCAGCATTGGTTCAACGACTACTGCTTCGTGTGCTACTTTTTTGGCTACTGGGCGGTATACATCGCCAGCGCTGTGATCCTCTTCTTCGTCTGCACGGAGGTTTTCCGTTCCGCGCTTTCGGCCTTTCCTGGGCTGATGAAGTTCGGACTCGTGGTCTTCCGCTGGGCTGCCTTGGCATCGGTCGTCGTTAGCTTTTCTACCATCTCTTTTTCACACAGAGGCATTCTCCTCCTTACCGATATAGCCTTCGGGCTTATGCGTTCGGTGAGTGTCATTGAGCTATGCCTGCTGGGTTTCCTCTGCCTGAGCATGAATGCCTTGCGTCTTCCGGCGCGCGACATGGCTTTCGGCATTGCCCTTGGCTTTGGCGTCATGTCCACCAACGACTTTGTGCAGTCGCTGATGATTTCGATCCACACTCCGTTGACCGCTCCCTGGCAGTTCGTCTATGAATCGGTGATTCTGGTGTCGATCGCGACTTGGGCGGTCTACGCCGCGCTGCCTGAGCCGGCCCGTCATCCGGTGGTGATGCCGGCCAACTCGACCATCTATCGCTGGAACGAGATTGCCTCTGCCCTGGGCCACACTGGAACCCAGGTCGCCGTGCAGCAGCCATCCAACGGCTTCTTCCTGACCGATGTGGAGCGGGTTGTGGAAAAGGTCCTGGCCCGGAACCTGAAGGACCGCGAATCCGAGTCCTGAGCTGAACAGCAGCTCAGGGCCCTTCTTGCGATGGACGTGAGTGGAATCACGGCGGGACTGGCCGGTCTGGTTCATACTTTATCTCTATGAGATTCTCCCTCTGCGGACTGCATCCATGCGCCTGAAGGCAAACAAGACCTGGTCCCAGCACCAGCTTGCCCTCAAGCTGCGCGTGGAGCACGAGGAAAAACCCGGAATCCTGACCTGGGAGCGGAAGCGGCTGCTGATTCACGCGGCCAAGACGGCTCTGGCGGCAGGGCTCTGTTGGGTTCTGGCGCGGCAGTTCGGCTTGCACGATGGCTATTGGGGCGCCATCAGCGCCATCATTGTGCTGCAATCGAATGTAGGCTCCACAGTGAACGCCTCGCGCGACCGGCTTCTGGGAACGCTGATCGGCGCCCTGATTGGCTTCTCGTTTTCCCTGTTCGGCACCCTTCCCTGGAACTACGTAC
>CAVZNE010000352.1:0-7502 GCA_963776445.1 Terriglobales bacterium | reverse complement strand
CGTCACAACCCTGCCTCTCGTTCTTCCCCCAACTGTCCTTGGATTTTTTCTGCTCGTCCTGCTCGGCCCGCGCACCGCTTTCGGTCGTTTGCTCATAGCGCTGCTCGGCCACCCACTCGCCTTTTCTTTCACCGGACTGCTCATCGGCTCCGTTATATATAGTCTTCCTTTTGCCGTTCAACCTCTGCTCACCGGCTTCAGCGCCGTTGACCACGCTTACATCGACGCCGCACGCACGCTCAACGCCTCGTCCACGCGCATCACTCTGCGCATCCTTATTCCACTCGCGCGACGCTCGCTCCTCGTCGCGTCGAGGCCCGGAAAGGCCGGCAACAGCGCGGGATGAATATTAAGAATGCGATTGGGAAACGCGGCAATAAATTCCGGCGAAAGCAGCCGCATGTAGCCAGCCAGGCACACCAGGTCCACCTTGTGCGCCCGCAGGCAGGCGGTCACGTCGGCGTCGTGCTCGGCGCGCTTGCGCCCCTTGGAGACAAAAACCGCCGTGGGCAGTCCCAGTTCCCGAGCCGCCTCGATGCCGCCAGCCTCGGCTACGTTGGAGATCACCACTGCGATCTCCACGCCCCTCAGCCTTCCCAAGCGAATGGACTCGGCAATGGCGCTGAAGTTCGACCCGCGCCCGGAGAGCAGCACGCCCAGCCGGACCGGATCAGCTTTTTGAGCGAGTTCGAACATTTTCCCCAGGGGCTGAAGCCCAATCCGTTTTTACACGGTTACGGCACGGCTGAAGCCGTGCCCTTTCAAAGCACGAGGTGATTGCGATGCTTAGGTGTACTGCACCTTCCGGTCGCCCTTGACTACCCGGCCAATGACGAAGAACTTCTCTTCCGCCCGCTCCAGAACCTTCTTGGCTTTGGTGAACTTGTCTGCCGGAATGGCCGCAATCAGACCCACGCCCATGTTGAAGGTGCGCATCATCTCCTCGTCGGAGACCTGGCCCAACTCGCGGATATGCTCAAAGATCGGCAGCACCGGCCAGGAGCCCTGCTCGATTTGCGCCCCGGTGCCTTTGGGCAGGATGCGGGGCAGATTTTCCGTGATGCCGCCGCCGGTGATGTGCGCCATGCCGGTGGTTACGCCCGCCGTGACCAGCTTTTGAATCACGGCCAGATAACTGCGGTGTGTCTTCATCAGCGCGGTGCCCGCCTTCTCTTTGAGGGCGTTCACATATTGCGTAGGCTTGTAGCCGGCCACCTCAAAAAACAGCTTGCGGGCCAGCGAATAGCCGTTGGTGTGCAGCCCGGTGGAGGGCAGCCCGATGAGCACGTCGCCCACTTTGATGCCCGCGCCGGTGACCATCTTTTCCCGGTCTACCGCGCCCACAATAAAGCCGGCCAGATCGTACTCGCCATCGGTATAAAAGCCGGGCATCTGCGCCGTCTCGCCGCCGATGAGGGCGCAGCCGTTGGCCTTGCATGCCTCAGCCAGGCCGGAGATCACGCTCTCGGTCACTTCCGAATCCAGCTTGCCGCTGGCCAGGTAGTCAAGAAAGAACAATGGCGTGGCGCCCTGCACGGCAATGTCGTTCACGCAGTGGTTCACCAGGTCGATGCCCACCGTGTTGTGCAGGCCCATTTCGAAGGCGATCTTCAGCTTGGTGCCCACGCCATCGGCGGAGCTCACCAGGATGGGCGTCTTCCAGCGCTGCAAATCCAGCCGGAAGAGCGCGCCGAAGCCGCCGATTCCGCCCAGGACGTTGCGGTTGAAGGTCTTCTGCGCCAGAAACTTGATGCGTTCCTTGGCACGGTCGCCACTGCTGATGTCAACGCCAGCGTCGGCGTAGGTCACGGATTTTTTCTTGGGTTCGTTGGGCACGATGCGGGCTTTCTGCAGATGGATTTCCAGGGCGGCACGCTGGCCGAAAGCTCGATTTTAGCAGGATTTGGGCGTGACAGCCGCACTTTAAAGAAACCGCTCCCGCTGCTCAGGCGTCGGAATGGGGCAGATCTCCAGCCGTCCCCAGAGGCGATAGCGCCAGCGGGCGACGAGCCGGTAGGCTTTGTCGCGCAAGGCCAGCGGAATCCAGCGCAGCCATGCGGCAACCCACGGCCAGGGCCGCGGCAGCTCGGCAAGCAGCGCCACAATGGCCTCTGACCGGACCAGGATTTGCTCCTTCGGCCCTGCCGGGTCGCGCACCACCAGGATCGTTTCTGGACCCGCCGCGCTGAATCCGTGGCGGGCCAGCAATTCGGCTACCTGCGGTGATTCGGAAGCTGCAAACCGCAGGCGGTCGTCGCGGTCCCGCAGCAGCAGCCAGCGGACTGATTTGTTGCACAACCCGCAATGGCCGTCATAGACGACCAGCAGCCGTCCGCCGAGTTCCGCAAGGCTGTTCATGCTCTCCACAGGATGCCGCCTCCGTCTCCCCGGATTCATTCCGCGCGATTCACGCTTTCTGGCGCCCGCCGCCTTTTATACTGGAGCCACGATGACTTCCCCGATTTCCGCCCCCAATCGCACCCGTTCCCAGGCCCTTCAGCAGCGCGCCGAGCGCTTTTTCCCCGGCGGCGTCAACTCGCCGGTGCGGGCCTTTCGCGCGGTGGGCGGCGCTCCGCCGTTTGTGGCCAGCGCCCAGGGCGCATGGCTCACCGACGCCGACGGCAACCGTTATATCGACTACTTCGGCTCCTGGGGGCCAATGATTCTGGGGCATGCCTTCCCGGCAGTTGTGGAAGCCATCGAGCTGGCAGCGCGCAACTCTGCCAGCTTCGGAGCCTCCACGGCCAGCGAAGCCGACCTGGCCGAGCGCGTGGTTGCCTGCTTCCCGGCCATCGAAAAGATGCGCTTTGTCAGCTCCGGCACCGAGGCCACCATGAGCGCCATCCGCCTGGCCCGCGCCGCCACCGGCCGCAAGATCATCGTCAAGTTCGAGGGCTGCTACCACGGCCATGCCGACGGGCTGCTGGTCAAAGCCGGCTCCGGCGTCGCAACGTTGGGAATACCCGGCTCGGCCGGCGTGCCGGAAGAGATCGCCCACCTGACGCTTGCTTTGCCTTATAACGATCTGCCTGCGGTGGAAGCAGCTTTCGCCGCCCATCCCGGGCAGATTGCCGGCATCATTCTGGAGCCAGTCGTCGGCAACGCCGGCTGCATTCCGCCCGCACCCGGCTTTCTGGCCGGCCTGCGCGCAATCACCCTGCGCGAAGGCGCACTGCTGATTGTGGACGAAGTGATGACCGGCTTCCGCGTGGCTTTGGGCGGGGCGCTGGAGCTTTACGGCATCGACGCCGACCTGGTGACGCTGGGCAAGATTGTTGGCGGAGGGCTGCCCGTGGGAGTCTTCGGCGGGAAACGCTGCTTCATGGATTTGCTGGCACCGCTCGGGCCGGTGTATCAAGCCGGAACTCTCAGCGGCAATCCGCTGGCCATGGCAGCGGGCATCGCCACCATTTCTTATCTTCAGGAGCATGCCGCCGAGGTTTATCCGCAGTTGGAAGCCACGGCCAAGGCCATGACCGAGGGCGTAGCCGCCGAAGCCGCAAAAGCGGGCATCCCGCTCACGCTGAACCGCGTGGGAGCAATGTGGACCTGGTTCTTTACTCCCGGGCCGGTCACGGATTACGCCCAAGCCGCCCTGAGCGACACCGCCGCCTTTGGCCGCTTCCATCATTCCATGCTGGATCAGGACATCTGGCTGCCGCCTTCGCAGTTCGAGGCGGCGTTCCTGGGCACGGCCCACGGCGAGGCGGAAACAGCCGCCACCATCGCTGCTGCCCGAAACGCCTTTGCCGCCGTCAAGGCCGGATAAACCTCACCGCGCGGGCTACTGGGGTCGCCATCCATTTCGCGTTCTTTGCGAAATGGATGGGAAGGCAGCAAACTTCAACTCCGTAAAGCTGGCCCCGCCGCAGGTGGCCACGCATCCAGCTTCACAAATTTGTGCGTGGCTTTGTAGCGCGCCACCAGCGCATCGGCAGCCGCCACGGACGGGCCACGGTTCGCGGCCAAGTCCAGGTGGTTGCCGTCGTGGAGCACGATGTTGGCCGCCCAGCCCCGCCGCTCCAACCGGTCGATCTTCTCCTCCAGACGCGCCACAATCTTCTCGGTGGAAGGCTCCTTCCAGTCTGTCGTCATGGCGTTCCACAGCACCGGCGTCAGCCCCATCTCACGCGCCACGCGCAGCACGTAAGGCCGGCGCGCGCCAAACGGAGGGCGAAAGTAGCGGATTGGCGCGCCGGTGATCTCTTGCAGCGCCTCCCGGCTGCGAACCAGTTCCTCGCGTACCTGGACTGCCGCGGTCACGGCCAGATTGGGGTGGCTCCAGGAGTGAATCCCGATCAGGTGCCCTGCCGCCGCCACCTGCCGCACCAGTTCCGGCTGCTGCTGAGCCGCATGGCCCACCATGAAGAACGTGGCTTTTACGCCATGGCGGTCCAGAACCTCCAGGAGGCGCGGCGTCCACTTGGGGTTTGGGCCGTCGTCAAAGGTCAGAGACAGTTCTCCCGGATGCCTGGGAGCGATCAGCGCCCCGCCAAAGATGCGCGAGGCAGGCCACATGGCCGCATAGGCGTACCCGCCTGCCGCCAGTCCCAAAACCGCCGCCGCGCCCAATCCAACTGAAACGCCTGTTGCCAAAGGAGAAAGCATGGTTCCAGTGTGCGGCGCAGAGGGGGAGGACGGCAAGCGATCAATTCACAGATTTCATTGTTACGACAACGAGAAACTAGAGTAAGATTTTTTGCCATGATCCAATACATCGTGTTTACTGCGGACGTTCAAACAGCGCAGGCGGCCAAGTTGAGAACAGCCTTGACGCAAGCCTCCAACGCCGGGAATGACATATACCTACTCATTTCATCGGGTGGAGGAAACGTATTTGAAGGAATGAGCATCGCGGAGTTTATAAGGGCCTTGCCCGCTTCCGTCACTACGCATAATGTGGGTCAGATTGACTCAATAGCCGGTGTGATATTCGCGGCAGGCACCCAAAGATTTGCGAATACGAACTCTTCCTTTCTTTTTCATGGGGTTTCAATGCATTATGAGAGGCAAGATTTTATAGAGAGCCAATTGGAGGAGCAATATCTAAACGTCAGGAGAATGCGGGAGAATATTGCCGCCACATTCTCTGCATACTCCGGTTTGAGCTTGGCTGAGACTGAAGCTCTGATGATCAGCGGAGCCACTATTTTGAGTCCGAAAGAGGCCCTGAGTAAAGCCATTATCCACGAAATACGAGATGCCGCAATCCCGCCCGGTTCCCAAGTCATAGCGATAGGGAATGCCTGATGTTGAATACTGTGGAACCGGTGATTCCATATTAAGGTTCTCCGCAAAGTTCTCGAACTCCCTTGGGTAATAGCATTTCTATGGCCAAATAGGATTAGTGCAAGATTAGGAGATCTAAACTGCGGCACTGGCACGCGACAAAAATGGGCCGCCGCCGTCGCGCCCGACTCCTCGTGCGGGCGTATACTCACTTTTGTTCGGGTCGCATCCTGAGTGAACGGAGCGGCACTGGAGACAAGATGAGCCTTACCAACCCTTCCGGCGGCTGTAGCGCCGCGCCCGGCAACAACCCCACAACAAAAGTGACCATGCCCGCACTGGCTGAGATGAAGCGCCAGGGCAAGGCCATTTCCGCGCTCACCGCCTACGACTACCCGTCTTCGCGCCTGGCGGACGAGGCAGGGATCGACCTGATTCTGGTGGGCGACTCGCTGGCCATGGTGGTGCTGGGCCACGAAAACACCCTCGCCGTCACGGTGGACGAGATGCTGCACCACACCCGCGCCGTGCGCCGCGCTGTCCGCCGTGCACTGGTCGTCGCCGATATGCCCTTCGGCAGCTATCACGGCCCGGTGGCCGAGGGAGTGGCGAACGCCGTTCGATTCATCAAGGAAGCCGGAGCCGAGGCGGTCAAAATTGAAGGCCCGCGCGTCGAACTGGTCCGCGCCCTGGTCGCCGCCGAGATTCCCGTCGTGGGCCACCTGGGCCTGACGCCGCAAAGCGTGAACCGCATGGGCGGCTTCCGCGTGCAGGCGCGTACCGCCGACGCCGTTCTCCAACTCAAAGCCGACGCCCTGGCGGTGGCCGAAGCCGGAGCCGGGCTGATTGTGCTGGAGGGCGTTCCTCGCGAGGCGGCCGCGGCCATCACCGCCGAGTTGCCTGTACCCACCATCGGTATTGGCGCCGGGCCGGAGTGCGACGGCCAGATACTGGTTTTCCACGATCTGGTGAACCTGACCTTTGCGCCGCCGGCCAAATTTGTCCGCCGCTACGCCGATGCGGGAGCGCTGATCCGCACCGCCATTGAGCACTATCGCGAGGATGTGGAGCGCCACGCCTTCCCCGCAGACGAGGAAAGCTATCACCTCGCTTCAGAGGAGCGGCAGTCGCTCGACGCTAACGCAAACTTTAGAAAATAAAGGAAGAACGAATGCAAATTCTGCGCACCGTCGCCGAACTCCGCCAATGGTCCCGTGAGGGCCGCAAGAGCGGAAAAACCATTGGCCTTGTGCCCACCATGGGCGCTCTGCACGCCGGCCACGCGTCCCTGATTCGAGCGGCAGCAGCTTCCTGCGACAAGGTTGCCGTCAGCGTCTTTGTGAACCCCACGCAGTTTGGGCCAAACGAGGATTACGCCGTCTATCCGCGCACATTGGAGGCCGACTGCGCCCTCGCCGAGGCTCAAGACGCCGATGTGGTCTTCGCCCCTTCAGTCGAGGAGCTTTACCCCGCCGGTGCAGCCACTTTTGTCGAGGTCGAAGGACTGAGCAGCCGCCTCGATGGCGCATCGCGGCCCGGTCACTTTCGCGGCGTAACGACCGTGGTCAGCAAGCTGCTGATCGCCGCCGAGCCCGACCGCGCCAAACGTGGCACGCTCCCCGCGTGGGTCTCGGCGCTCCAAATCCGGGACGTTTTCGGCGGGGCGGGTTTGCCTCCACCCGGACCAACGGCAAGTGCGGATGCCGCTCGTCCTCAGGATGGTGTGGCACCTTATTTCGTGGGATCCTTTCGGCTGCGAACGCGCCGAGAGTCGGGGTTGGCCTTCGCACCGCCGTTGGCGACAGCCGTTCGCTTCCGCTGGCGAGCGCTGCTTCGTTCCAGTGCCATTGGCGTCACTGGCCCCGGTTCCGTTAGAAGCATCTCCTTTGCCGCGTCCCGAGCGATCCGTTCGACGTCGGCGTGCGATAACCCCACAAGCCCCTCAGCCAAAATGTGCAAGTCCACGGCCGGATGAACTCCGATTTGGCGGAGGTTTCGGCGCAACAGTTCCTCGATTGCAGCCGCGCACGGCATATCGAAAAAGACGATCTCGTCGAACCTGCGCCAAAGCGCCGGGTCGAGCAATCCCTGATGGTTCGTCGCGGCAATGGCAACCGTGTCGCTTCGGAATCCGTCGAGGATCTGGAGAAACGAGTTGACGACCCGCTTGATCTCGCCGTGTTCTTCGAGCGAGGCTCGATCCTTCCCGATGGCATCGAATTCATCGAACAAAACCACCATCGGCCGGCTGCGAGCAAAATCAAAGACCTTCC
>CAVZNE010000351.1:0-6453 GCA_963776445.1 Terriglobales bacterium | reverse complement strand
AACGCCGTCCGCGACCAGGCCCAGCAGGAATCGCAGCGGGTGTCCATGGCCGGCAGCGCGTTGAGCCTGAATCGTCCGGTCTACGAAGCTCTCGCGGCGATCGATCTGGAGGGGGCCAGCGCCGCCACAAAGCACTTCGTCGAGCGCACCCTGCTCAGCTACCGCCTGGCCGGAGTGGACAAAGACCAGGCCACGCGCGACCATCTGCAATCCCTGCATGAAAAGGCTTCGCTGCTCTCGCTGGAGTTCAGCCGCAACATCCAGGAGGGCGCCAAAACCATCGAGGCCACAACTGCCGAACTGGATGGCCTGCCCGCCGACTACCTGGCACGCCATCTGGCGGACGCCGAAGGCCGCGTCCTTCTATCCACGGACCAGCCCGACATGCAGCCGGTCATGACCTTTGCGACCAATGCGGCGCTTCGGGAGAGGATGTTCCTGGCCTACAACACCCGCGCCTATCCAACCAACCAGCAGATCCTGCTCGACCTGCTGGCCACCCGCCAGCAGATTGCCACCGTGCTCGGCTTTCGCAGTTGGGCCGACCTGGCCACCGCCGACCAGATGATGGGTTCGGCGGCCAACGTGCGCACCTTCCTGGCCAAGCTCAACGACGCCAGCCGCGCGGGCGCGGTTCGCGAGCACGAGATGGTCCTGGCCTATGCCCGCCAGCGCCAGCCGGAGGTGACGGCCATCGACATCACCAGCCGCGGCTACTGGTACGAGCAGTTCCGCCGCGCGGCCTTCGACTTCGATTCCCAGTCCGTGCGCCCCTACTTCCCCTATGCGCAGGTCGAGGCCGGCGTGCTCCAGACCGCCGCTCGTCTCTTCAAGATCGACTTCCGCCCCTCGACCGCTCCTGGCTGGGACCCCGCCGTCTCGGTCTTCGAGGTCTTTGACGGCGGCCGGCCCGTGGGCCGCTTCTATCTCGACATGCACCCCCGCGAGGGCAAGGACAAGTGGTTCTCCGCCGCTCCGGTGGTCACCGGCGTGCGTGGCCGCTACCAGCCCGAGGCCGCGCTCATCTGCAACTTCCCCGGCGGCGAGGAGGGCGACCCAGGCCTCCTGCAATACAACGACGTGGTCACCTTCTTCCACGAGTTCGGCCACCTGATGCATGCCATCCTGGGCGGCCAAACCGAGTGGGCGGGCCTTTCCGGCTTTGCCACGGAAGGCGACTTCATCGAGGTTCCCTCGCAGATGCTAGAAGAGTTCTTCCGCGACGAGAAGCTGCTGCAGGCCTTCGCCAGGCACTATGAGACCGGTGAAACGCTCCCTTCCGCAACCATCGACAAGATGAAGAAGGCGGGTTCGTTTGGCCGCGCCGACTGGGTGCGCTCGCAGCTTTTCTACACCACCCTCTCGCTCGACCTGCACGACCAGAACCCCGCCGGCCTCGACCTCGACCAGATCACCAGGCAACTCTTTGAGAGCCTGCAACCCTGGGCCTGGCTGGAAGGCAACCGCTTGTATTCGAGCTTTGGCCACCTCACCGGCTACTCGTCGAACTACTACACCTACGCCTTCGACAAGGTCATTGCGCTGGACTTCTTCGCGCAGTTCGACCCCGCGGATTTGCTCGGTTGCGACGCCGGCAGCCGCTATCGCACTGCGGTTCTGGAGCAAGGCGGGTCAAAACCGGGCCGCCAGATGGTGCGCGACTTCCTGGGCCGCGACGAGGAGTTTGCGGCGTTCAGCGAGTGGCTGAATGAGGAGTTTGGAGGATAACTGCAGCTTGTAGCTATTGGCTGTACTGTGCGAGGGAACAGGGAACAGGGAATAGGGAACAGGGAGTAGCTACAAACACTGGGTGCCCCATCCATGCCGCGTCTTTTGCGGTATGGGTGGGAAACCAAGAAGCTCGAGAGCGCTCGGTCCCAGAAAACTTTGGGCTTTGCGAGGCCTCTACCTTAAAGTCCATCCGCTATGATGGTCCGCGATGGCAAACATACAGGACTTCAACGGCAAATGGGCGCTGGTAACCGGCGCCAGTGCGGGCATCGGCGCAGCTCTGGCGCGGGAACTGGCCAGCCACGGCGCCAAGCTGATCCTCACGGCGCGCCGCAGGGACCGGCTGGAGGCTCTGGCCGCCGAACTGGCAGGCAAGGGAACCGAGGTGCGCATCGTTATGGCGGACCTGAACGACCCGGCCGCGCCGCAGCAGATTTACGACGCCACCGAAGGCGCGGGCCTCGCCGTCGACATTCTCATCAACAACGCCGGCCTCGGCCAGTACGGCGCATTCTGCCCAGAGCCCCATTGAGCAGGAGCTGAGCCAGGTTCGCGTCAACTGCGAGGCCATGGTGCGGCTGACGCGGCTGTTTGTTCCGCGCATGGTGGAGCGGCGCCGCGGATGGGTGCTGATTCTGGCCTCGACGGCCAGCTTTCAGCCCGTGCCGTACCTCACCACCTACGCGGCCACCAAGGCCTTCGACCGCTTCTTTGCGCTGGGGCTGGCCGCCGAAGTGGCGCGCTTCGGCGTCAAGGTTACGGCGCTCTGCCCCGGGCCCACGGAGAGCGAGTTCTTCGACGTCGCCCGCGCCACCGCCTTCAAAGCGCGCGGCATGCAGCCGGCTCCCGAAGTGGCCCGGCTGGCCGTCGCAGCACTGGCTCGCGGCCAGCGGACCCTCATTCCCAACTTCAACGGCAGGTTTCTGGCCTGCATGGTCCACTTTCTGCCCGTCGGCCTGATTACCTATTTTGTCGAGAAGGGCGCGCGCCCCGGCTCGCACTCTGCCTGACCTCGCTTGCGCGTAGGCGCCGTCGAAGTTGAGAATGGCTTGCGAAAGGAATCGATCGAATGAGAATGCATGGAATGAGCAGGGCGGTCGGCGTGCTGCTGCTGGCGGGTTTGGCGGGCGCGGCGTTCGCCTGGGCGCAGGCCAAGGATATCCCCAAGCACGGGCCGGCTGTGGTGCTGTTTGACGGCAAGGATTTGAGCCAGTTCGACACGTTTTTGACCAGCACCGGGCTCAACTCGGACCCCGGACACGTCTTTCAGGTCGAAAACGGAATCATTCACGTCTCCGGCAAAGAACACGGCTACATCGTCACCAAGCAGGAGTACAAGAACTACTATCTGCGCGCCGAGTTCAAGTGGGGCGAGGGCACGTTTGCGCCGCGCGCCGGGCAAGCCCGCGACAGCGGCATTCTCTACAACATCCAGGGGCCGAACAAGGTGTGGCCGCGCTCCATCGAGTTCCAGATCAACGAGGGCTGCACGGGCGACTTTTGGATGACCGACGGCGCGGCGCTCACCGGCAAGGACGGCACCCGCCTGACCGGCCCGGCGGGCGGCGGATTGAAGTTTGACCGCTTCAACAAGGGCGAATTCAAGAACGTGACTGGCTATCGCGACCCCACCGGCGAAGTGGAAAAGCCGCACGGCGAGTGGAACGTGGTGGAACTGGTGAACCGCGACGGCCACCTGTGGCAGTACGTGAACGGCAAGCTGGTCAACGAGGGCACCGACGCCTTTCCCGCGAGCGGCAAAATCCTCTTCCAGTCGGAAGGCGCAGAGGTCTTCTTCCGCGATATCAAGCTGTTCCCGTTGAAATAACTGCTGCGCAAGAGCACGCAAGAAAGATCGAGGCAAAGCTCATGAAGATCCACGTTCAGGCCGCGTTGCTGCTGTGCACGCTGGCCATTCCTGCATTGGCTCAACTGGAAGGCGGCGCCGACCGCATACAGACCCGCGGTCCCGGCCCCGGCGGCGTGCAGCAAGCCACCTTCTTTGTGCACCGGCTGGGCACCGACCACGCCGAGGGCATTACCACGCTGGACATGAACGGCGACGGGCTGCCCGATCTGCTCAGCGGAGCGTATTGGTACGAAAATCCCGGCCCCAAGGGCGGGGAATGGAAGCGCCACCAGTACCGCACCCAGGGAACCTTGAATGAGTTCGCCACCGACTGCGGCGAGTGGACCGTGGACGTGAACCACGACGGCGCGCCCGACGTGGTGACCGCCGGCTGGATGCAGAACGGCGTCTGGTGGTACGAGAACCCGAAAAAGCTGGGCGCGGAGTGGAAGCGCCACTTCATCACCAACAGCTACGACACCGAGGGCGGCTGGATGGCCGACATCAACGGCGACGGCAAGCCCGACCTGATCCTGTCCCACTACGACCACTCCGGCATCCTGTGGATCGATTTCTCCGGCCCCGAGCCCAAGGTGCATCACGTGGGCGGCCGCGCCCAGGACGGGCACGGCATCGGCGTGGCCGACATCGACGGCGACGGCAAGGCCGACATTCTCACCACCACCGGCTGGTTCCGCCAGATCGACGCCGACAAGGACCAGTGGGAGTGGCACCCGGACTGGCATCTGGGCGACACCGGATTCCCGATTATCGGCTACGACGTGAAGAACGACGGCAAGATGGACCTCATCTACGGCCAGGGCCACAGCTACGGGCTCTATTGGCTGGAGCAGCAGGTGATGCGCAGGGGCAGCGCCGCTGGATCAAGCACACCATCGACGAGTCCTTCTCGCAGTCGCACGCGCTCAAAATGGTCGACCTGGACGGCGACGGCGAGCTGGAACTGCTGGCGGGCAAGCGCTACCGCGGCCACTCCGGCCACGACGCCGGCTCCTACGATCCGCTGGTCATCTACTACTACAAGATCGACCGCAAAACCGGTCAATTCACGCCGCTACCCGATTTCGGTGAACGGCACGGCAGGAGCGGGAACGCAGTTTATTGCCGAGGATCTGGACGGGGACGGGGACATCGACATTGCCACTGCCGGCAAAACCGGCGTGCACTTCTTTGAGAATCTCAAGATCGACCGGGTTCCCAAAGCACAGCGCGAAAAGGAAATTCTGCTCGACAAAAACTGGCCCTTCCCGGACGAAGGCCCGGTGGTGACCCAGGAAGAGGAGCCGAAGTAGGGAGAGCCAGCGCCTTGGCGCCGCCTACCGCTCCCCGGGGGGAGGCGCCGAGGGCATGTTTTCTGGGATGCGGGAAGAGGCAACGAGCTTGAAAGAGTTGAAGAACCGCGTCACATCCTGGTCGCGGCGGACGTTGATCGAAGGAAAGGCCGCGATCAGCATGTAGAGCCGGTGGCCGGCATACACCAGGCGAACATCCATGATGCCGCCGCCCGCATTGCGGGCCGCAAAATCCCGTGTCGGATAGCCGCCGGGGCTGCTCTTGGACTCGCTGATCAAGTTGGTTTGGGTGCGGGCCAGCGCATCGTCCCGCGCCATGTCCAGTACGCGGTCTGAAACCTGGCCGTTGGCGCGCGCCACGGGTGGATTATCCGCCCAGGCCGCCGAATAAGTGATCTCGGCGCTGGGGGTGGCATAAATCAGGTCCACCTGCTCTGCCCCGCCGTGCTCGTTATAGGCTGGAATCTGGATTTCCCGAATGTCGCCGGGCATTTCCACCCGGAAGCCGTCGCCGGACCGGTCCACGGTTTGCCACTTCATCAGGGGTGGGCGCGAAGGAGACGAAGCCAGGTCGGCGCTTGGCGCATCGCTCGACAGAAGACCGTGTGGGCCAGTGAGTCCAAGCTCCTGGCGATGCAGGTAGACGTAGGCAATGACCAGTATCAGCCCGGCCAGGACAATGTAATACCACCGCTTCACATTGTTGAGAGTGACAACTCTGCCTGAATTATGCAACTGGAATGTGGGCTTTAGCACCCGGGGGAGTGCCCTATCGGTAACAATTGGCAGGACATGAGGCGAAAGCACATCTTCGGCAGCAACCGGCCTCAATCCCCGCCAAGCAACCTTTTCGATTCTCGCGCATCTATCTAAGTAACAAGCAGAGGCATCCTCGAAATTGTCCTTCCACGAAAGGTATCCATCCCTTTTTGAAGGTCCGGTACGGATCTTTTCCCCAAATCCCCTTTGGTTCCCCTCCCTCAAATGCCTCTCTAGCGGGCCTGCCGGAAGGCAGGCCCATCTGCTTTCTGAAGATAAAATCACCCACCTTCCAGATAGAATCAATCTGAGATGACCTCTTCCTCGCCCCACGATCATCCCGATGCGGAGATTCAGGCCCTCGACGCTCTTTTTGAGCGTGCGGGTCTGGTTCGCAATCGTCGCGGCAAAACCGCCGGCGTGACCCTGCGCATGCGCTTTGAGCGCGCCGAGCCGGAAGAGCTGACGCTGCCCGCGCCCACGCCTCGCCTGGCCCCCAATGGCGTCCAATGGCTGACGGTGCCGGGCTGGGAAAAGATGCCCTGGCTTTGGCACGGCTTCAGTACCCGCCTGGGCGGCCTGAGCCGGGCCTACTGCGCGGAGAATGCCCCGGGCGAGATGAATCTGGGCTTTACCGCATCGGACGACCGGGAAAATGTACTCCGCAACCGGCAGCTTCTGGCCGAGGCGGTCAGCGGAAACCCGGCCACGCCGCTGGTTTCCCTGCGCCAGATTCATTCCAGCGTGCTGGTCCACGCCACAGCGGCCGATGCAGCCCGTGAAAAGCCATGGAAGGGCGAC
>CAVZNE010000350.1:0-3866 GCA_963776445.1 Terriglobales bacterium | reverse complement strand
GGTCGCGGTGGGCGTCTGGAAGAAATGGCGCACGGAGCCCGTTGCGTTGGGCGTGGCGGGAACGGAATTCCAATCGAAAACGGCGGAGCCCATGACGGGTCTCTGGTCTGCCACGGCGAAAGCGCCCGCGGTGGCGGCAACGGCGATCAAAGCGACAAATAGATCTCTGCGCGTAATCATCTCTTCCCTCGTCTGCTGAGAACTCTTCTCTCGTTTGCTCAGAAATGGATGCATGCGTGCGTCTTGGTTTGAGAACCAGGGCAAACAGGCAGCAGTACAGCTGCACTTATAGTTGCCGCCACATGCGACTGGCAAGGCAGGAACCCGCAGGAACCTTGGGCGGAAGCGAAACGCAGGCGTCGAAGACGAACCCGCCATTTCTCTTTTCTGCTGAATCGCAAAACCCCTGCTGAATAGCAAAACCCCTGCTGAATCGCAAGCCCCCTGCTGAATCGCAAAACCCCTGCTGAATCGCAAAACCCCTGCTGAATCGCAAAACCCCTGCTGAATCGCAAAACCCCTGCTGAATCGCAAGACCCCTGCTGAAGCGAAACGCCTTCGGTTCAGCTCCCGTAGGGAGCGCCTGAAAATAGCCCACGGTGGAGCGCAGCGCAACCGTGGGAACAGGTCCGATTGCACCTCGTCCGTCCCGTAGGGCCGGACTGAAACCGCCCCACAAAAAGGAATCGGGTGGCAGCCCAGCGAGTTGGGCGGCCACCCGAAAGCGAATCTTTAGAAGACCAGTTCAGGAGACATACACAGACTATCGGCAACTTTGTACGGCGTCTTGACCCATTGGAGTGAGTTTCTCCTCCATCAATGGGTGGATAACTTGGGACGGCGCTGCGCGACTGCGGTAGTCTTGGTCCAGTGCATTTTGGCATCTGCAGAATCTCTGGATAGATGCGCGGTTTTGCGCCCGATCTCTTGAACAGAATTCGCGCCAACTCGAAAATTGCGGCAGCAAGTACCAGCCGCTGGATGGCGGCCGCGCTGCTGGTGGCCGCATCGCTGCCGGGATGGTCGCTGGAGCCCTCCACGCCGCTGGCCAACTATGGCCGTCAGTCCTGGGTGATGGAAAACGGCCTGCCGCAGAACACCGTACAGGCCATGGTCCAGACCAAAAACGGCTTTATCTGGCTGGGAACCGAAGTGGGCCTGGTCCGCTTTGACGGCAACAGCTTTGCCATCTTCGACCAGAACTCCAGCCCCGCTCTGCCCGGCGTCGACATCCGCTGCCTGCTTGAGACCCGCGACGGCTCGCTCTGGATTGGCGCCAGCGACGGCCTGGCCCGGTGGAAAGACGGCGTGGTCACGCCCTTCGGAACCGCCAGCGGCCTGCCCGGCGGCGGCATTCGTGCGCTGGTTGAGGCCGCGAATGGCGTGCTGTGGGCATGGACCGACCAGGGCCTCGCCTGGCGCAACGCCCAGGGCCGGTTTGAGGATGCGACCGCCAAAACCGGCCTCTCCGCCAGCTCCATCACCGCGGTCACAACCAATGGACAGGGCGAGGTGTGGCTCATGACGCGCGACAGCGCGGTCCGCTACGCAGACGGCCACTGGCAGCCGCCCCTCCTTCAGCATCAACCGGTCCCCGTGGTTCCCAAGGAGGACGCCGAGTTCATCCAGACCCTCAAGGACGGGGTCGCGGTGGCGACCAAAGCAACGGCGGAAGTGCTGCGCCCAGACACCGTCGCGGCCCGGCTGACAGCCGGTCATGAACTCCCAGGCACCCGCATTCAGGCCTTGTTTGCGGATCGCGAAGGCAGCCTGTGGATTGGCACCAACGCCGGGCTGGCGCGATGGGCCGAAGGCAAACTGCAAAAGCTGCCGGTCACCGATCCGCTGGCTTCTGCCTCCGTGCTCACGCTCATGGAAGACCGCGAGGGCAATCTCTGGGCCGGGACCGAGACCGGCGGCCTGCACATCCTGCGCGATCAGCGCTTCCGCAATTTGGGCGCGCGCGAGGGGCTCTCGTTCGACGCCGCAACCACCGTGGTCGAAGACAAGGCCGGCACCCTGTGGGTGGGAACCAGCGGCGGCGGCCTGAACGCGCTGCACCGCAACACCGGCGCGACTGCCATCAAAACCTACACCGTCCGCAACGGCTTGCTGAGCGACGTGATTCTGTCCCTGGCCGCTGCGCCCAACGGCGACCTGTGGGTGGGCACTCCCGATGGCCTCAACAGGATTCGCAACGGCTCCATTGCTTCCTTCACCTTTGCCGACGGCCTGCCCGACGACTTTATCCGCTCGCTGCTGGCCGATGCCGACGGCTCGCTGTGGATCGGCACCCGGCGCGGTCTGACCCACTGGACCGGTGGACGTCCCGGCGAGCACATGGAGACCTATACCCAGGCCAACGGGCTGGGCAGCGAACTGGTCGGTGCAATGGCCCGCGACTCCAGGGGAGACTTATGGGTAGCCACGCTGGCCGGTCTCTCCCGCATCCACAACGGCAAGATCGCCAATTACACCACCGCCAACGGCCTTTCCAGCAACGTGGTCACGGCCCTGCTGCCGCGCGCCATGGGCACCCTGCTGATCGGCACCCAGGACCACGGCTGGAACCTGTGGGACGGGCAGCGCTTTTCCTCAACCATGCAGGGCGGGGTGCTGCATGGCGGTCTGGCGAACACCACCATCCGCGCCATTCTCGAAGACGGTTCCGGCCACCTCTGGTTCGCCACCGGCAACGGCATCGCCCGCTGCGACTGCGACATGAACGGCGGCTGCTCCCACTGGATCGAGTTCGGCGCGGCCGACGGTGTGCGCAGCCGCGAGATGGCCACCAACAGCCACCCTTCCGCGTGGCGCTCGCGCGACGGCCACCTGTGGTTTGCCACGCCCAAAGGCCTGGTCGAGGTCGATCCGGCCCACTTCCCGGTCAACACGGTTCCGCCGCCCGTGGCCCTGGAGCGCTTCGCCGTGGACGATGCCTCCCAGGCATTCGGCGTCGCGAACATTCCCTCTAAAAATGCCGCGGCATCCTATCTGCGCATCCCCGCCGGCCATGTGCATTTCCAGTTCGACTACGCGGGCATGAGCTATACCGCGCCGCAAAAGGTGCGCTACCGCTACATGCTTGAGGGCTTCGATCGCGGCTGGACTGAGGCCGGCACGCGCCGCACCGCCTACTACACCAACATTCGCCCCGGCCGCTACATCTTCCGCGTGCAGGCGGCCAACAACGACGGCCTGTGGAACACCGAAGGCGCGGCCCTGGCCTTCGAACTGCGCCCGCACTTCTATCAGACCATCTGGTTCTACGCCCTGCTGATGCTGGCCGTCGCCGGTCTGGTCATGCTCTTCCTCAAGCGCCGCCTGCTCCGCGCCGAAAGCGAATTCAAGGCCGTGCTGGGCGAGCGCAGCCGCATCGCCCGCGAAATTCACGACACCCTGGCCCAGGGTTACGTGGGCATCTCCGTCCAGTTGGAAGTGCTGGCCGAACTGCTCCGCCAGAAGAAGGTAGAAGCCGCCGCCAAGCACTTGGACCTGGCCCGCGGTAAAAATAATTGTTTATTTGCAACTTCTCAAAGCGACAATATCAAACTGATTAAATTAATTAATCAGACGACCGGATTTCCGGCTGTGGGTGGCGCCATGTTTTTGAATAGGCAAGGCATCCCTCAAGCAAGACAGATATTTGTAACGCCTTTACCTGCGGCGTCACCACTGGTTAAGGACTGGCAGATTCCGCTGGCGCTGATTTTGGTGATTGAGGATAATCAATCCTTATCTTCCATTCAATTGTTATGCAAGTTCTATCATTTTTCGCCGGCTGAAACTAAGGTAAAAATCGCATTGTTTCAAGGAAAATCCCCTGAAGAGTATGCACGGCTTTCCGGCGTGTCATTAAACACGGT
>CAVZNE010000349.1:0-4740 GCA_963776445.1 Terriglobales bacterium | reverse complement strand
AGTTGGCCACGCACACGTTGGTGTGATTGATGTGGCGATTGACGTTGAAGAAGGTCACGTCGCCATGCGTTTCCGCTCGCGCACATGGTTGGCCAGCCAGCCCACGGCCAGCACGTCCGAGGAGCCGTAGAGCACCAGCCCGTCGTTGAAGTCGAGCCGCTCCCCGGCCATCACCTTGGCGGCAATCGGCTCAAGGCGCGGGTCATGGCTCTGAAAAGCATGGCTCCTGACGGCGATAGGTTGGCGGGGTTCCGCTACTTCAGTCTGCATATTCAGATCATACCGAATTCAGGTGAGGCAGATCACTTTTGGCTTGTCTGGGTTGCCGCAGTTTGCGGCTCAACCAGCACTCCGTCATACAGCGAGGCCGCCAGCAACCGGTCTCCCGCCGCGCGGATCAGGGCAATCCGGTAGCCCGTCTGCCACCACTTCCAGCCCAGCGACTTGGGATCGATGGCGAAGACCTGGTCGCTCGTCCGCGAACTCACCAGCACCTTGCCCTGGGCAGCGTCATAAAACAGATCGTCCACGTCGCGGAATGGAAGCCGCTCGATCCACAACCAGGTCCGGCCGGTGTCACGCGTAAAATACACGCCTTCGCGCGCCCCCAGCCACAGTGTTCCATCCGCGGAAAAAGCAATGCGGTGGATGCGCGTCAGCATGGCGGGGATGCGCATCGGCGTCCAGGTCAGCCCCGCATCGGTCGAAAGAACCACCCCCTCGGACCGGGCCGCTGCCAGCAAAGATCCGTGCGCGGCCACTGACAGGTAGTCGCCCGAGCCCATCACCGGGCCGCCCTGCCAGGTGGCGCCCTGGTCCCGGCTGGTGAGCAGGCCAATGGTGGTCGAGGCCAGCCACGAGTCGCCGGAGAGATCCAGCGCATTCACGCGTCCTTCCAGTTCCCTGACCGTATCCTTCACCCGCTTTTCCACGTTGACGCGCTTGCCATAGTGGGTTTCAGCGGACGTTTTGAGGATCGTGTTGGCGATCGTGTTCCGCGGCTGCCAGTCAGTTGCCTCCGCGTCCAAAGCGAAGATGCCGTGGCTGGTTCCTGCCACAATGGTCCCGTCCGGCGCCTGGGCCAGGGCAAAGACATCCCGCCCATCCAGCCCTTCGCCCATGTGATCCCAGCCTGCGCCTCCATGGCTGGAAAGAAAAACGCTGCCGTACATCTTGTCGTTGGCCACCCCGGCGAACACCCGCGCGGGATTGCCGCGGTCCACCAGCAGCGCTTCCACCTTGCGCCCCGAGAAGCCCTCGTTCGCGCCGGCAAAGGTGACCGCCCCGTCCTGGCTCAAAAGCACTCCGCTTCGATCGGTAGCCAGCATCACATGGTCCGGATTGCCGGGATCGACAAACACGTCGTTCACGATCACGTCCGGCCCGGTCATGCGCTTGAAGGTCTTGCCGCTGTCCACCGTCTTGTAGAGTCCCTCCGTGGTTCCGGCATAGACCACATTGTGATTGGACGGGTCCTGCATCAGCACGCGGGTTCGGCGCGCGGTGGAGGGAATGCCCTGGATCTTGCGGAACAGTTCGCCCGCGCTCTCGCTCTTGTAGATGCCGCTGCACGCGCTCAGGAAGACGGTGCGCGGCTTGGCGGGATCGAGGATGATCGAAAACACATCGGAGTCGTCGATCAGGCCATTCTTGATGTTTTTCCAGTTCTTGCCGCCGTCGGTTGTCTTCCAGGGCAGATGCCAGGTGCCGGCGTAAACAATATCGGGGTCGGCCGGGTCCACCGCCAGCGACTCTACCTCGTGAATCTCCTGGCTTCCCGGCGGACTGATCAAAGTCCAGCTCGCTCCCGCATCGGCGCTGCGGAAGACTCCTTCCAGGGTTCCCGCAAAGAGCATTCTGGGGTCGGAAGGCGCCTGCGCAAATGCGCGAATCGACTGCCCGCGCAAGCCCTCGCAGACACTCCAGGTCCGGCCCCCGTCGCGGCTCACCCACAGGCCTCCGCCAGGCTCATCCACCTTCCACGCCGCAACATAGACGACGGCAGGATTGGAGGGATCCACGACGATGTTGTCGATGATCAGGCCGTCGGCGGAGTCCAGTTTTGAAAGCCGATGCCAGGAAGCGCCTTGATCCATGGATTCATAAATCCAGCTATTGGTAGCGCCCAGGTACAGATGGCTGGGCTGTCCGGGAACCGCCGCAAAGGAACGTGCATCGCCACCGGCAGGGCCCACCGCGCTCCAGGCCGCCTGGGCCGCAAGTTTCTGTCCTGCAAAGATAAACAGAACAACCAGCATGGTCAGCGCAAAAAAACTGCGCGGGCATTTGATAAAAGAACAACTCCGCAAGCGGCTCATTCGAAGAGGAAACTCCCAGGTCACAAAAAAGAGATCGAATTAATAAGAGGATATAGAAACGGAAGAGGCTGACCGGCTTGCCGGTCAGCCTCGAATCCTTGCAGAGGTAGTATCGCATCCTTGCATTGACCAAGCCCCCCATCACCAGGATGGGGGGCTTGATGGCATTGATTGGCCGCTTCAGCAGACCTGTCGGTCAGCCTTTGCGGGGTTTGGGCCGATTACTTGGCTGCGGCTGCCTTCTTGGCGTGGTGCTTGGCCGGCAGGGGCTTGCGCGCCTGCGGCTTCACCGCGGTCTCGTCGACCGAGGTGGTTCCAGCCACATCGCCAGAGAAGCTCGCGCCCGCGGGAACCAGGTAGTCTTCCACCTTCTGGCCATCGGTCGGCTCGGTTGCGACGCTGACGCGGGAAGCGTCAATGCCCTTCTCCGTCACCAGATAGTCCTTGGTGTTGACCGCGCGCTCGGCTGCCAGATCCACAACCTTCACGTGCTTGTTCTTCAAGGCCCTCTTGGCTTCCTTCGCGGTTACAGCCTTTTCCTTCGCATCCGATGTGCCAACCACGACGGCCTTGGCATCGGACTGCTTCTGCAGGCTCAGGGCAACTTCGTCCAGGCAAGCCTTGGCTTCGTTGTCCACGCGAGCCGGACGCTTCTTGTCCTTGTCGAAGGTGATCGAGCAGAGCGCCTGGGTGTGAGGCGCCGGGGGCACATACGGGGCCAAGATGGTCACGGTGGTATCCGCGGTTGCTGTCTGGCCCTTGTCGTCAGAGACCTTGCAGCCGATCCCTACCGCGCCGGTCGGTGCGCCGGTCGAAGAGAAGACCGCCGAGGTGCCGCTGCCGCTGATGTTTCCCGCCACAGACGAGTAACTGTAGGTCAGGGGCCGATTCTGCGGGCTCATGCCCATCGCGGTGATGGTGCTGGTCTCGCCCGGCTTGATGGTGCTGGGGCTGGCCGAGCAACTGATGGTCGGAGGCTCGAAAGCCTTCACCGTAAAGGTGGCTGTTGCGTCGGCGGTCTGCCAGGGCTTCAGGCCTTCCTTGCCGGGCTTGCCTTCCTTCACGCCGCACTTGACCGTGTAGGTGCCGGGAGCCAGAGCAGCCGTGGCCACTGAGGCCGTGGCGCCAGTGCCGGTCACGCCCGCTCCAGAAAAGGAGTAGATGGCGTTCAGCTTCGGATCCAGCATGCCTGCCGTTGCGGTCACTGTAACCGGATCGCCAGGGAATACCGAGACGGGGCTGGCCGAGCACGCCAGGGTCACCGGCGGCGGCGGCGCGATGGTGCCGATGTGATAAACAATGCCGGTGCTTAGACGAACGATGTTCGGGTTGCCGCGGCCCCCATAGGTGCTAACGCCATAATTCACATGCGCATACTGATAGTCTGCTTCGAAGAGCCGAATCGCCAGATGGTGATTAAACAGCGGGGTGTTATAGTCCACACCGCCGCCTGCTGTTAACAGCGCGCCCCATTTGTCGTTCTGGTTCTCAGGGCCACCAATGCGTTCGCCGCCCACTAGTCCATGAGCGAAAGCCGTAAAATCAGACGTCGGTAACCGGAGAATCAGGCCTCCTGATACGCCACTGAAGTCGTCTGAAGGCACGTTCGACTCATCCTGCATGTGAACATCGCCCACACCCTCTACACCAACATACTTATTGAAGTAGCGGGCAACGCTCACGATTCCTCCGCCATTGATGGCGTGGTATTCCACCGGCAGCACTGAGCCGCCTGGCATGGTCGTGTTTACAGTTCCCTTGGGCGCCAGATAGCTGTAACCCGCAAAGATGTCCCACTTGGACGCGGAATCACCCGCAGGCGCTGCCGCAGCAGGCTTGGTTGAGTCTTGGGCGGCCAGGGCAAGGGGCATCACTGCCACAAATGCCAAGGCAAGAACCCGGCTCACAGATTTCGAAACTTGAGCATACATGCGTTAATCCTCCGCAATCGATCTGAATAAACAGATGGAAAAGGCTGTTTGCGAGCTCCAGGTTCGGCTCGGACTGACTCGACTCCGCATACATTGCGGATCGTACCTCGTCCATACAGCACAGTTAAAACGTACCATAGGACCATTCCGGTAGAACATCTTTTTTGAACGACTTGCCTTCATCAATACGCCTGAAATTCCCACTCCGCGCTAACTCTTGCCGGTAAGGAGGCGCTTGAAAAATATCCCCAAGCTGCTGCTCACTCCGCGTTCAGTGTCTTCAGCAGGCTGCGCGGTTCGCGTTGTATCTTCTCTTGTAGAAGCGTAATCGCGTACAAAAGTTGTTCGGGGCGTGGGGGACATCCCGGAACATAGACGTCTACTGGTATCACCTGGTTTACACCCTGAATTACCGCATAGTTATCGAAAACTCCGCCCGAGGTGGCGCAGGCGCCCATCGAGATCACCCATTTCGGCTCCGCCATCTGATC
>CAVZNE010000348.1:0-6556 GCA_963776445.1 Terriglobales bacterium | reverse complement strand
CACTCATTGAGTCTGTTTCGCCCGTGCGCCGCGCCAATACAGGACCAGCCCCAGCAGCACCGAGGCGGTCGTCACCGCAACCAACTTCAGCTCAAATCCCACCTTGCTCAGCGAGTCGCCGGGCGGCACCAATGAGACAAAAATGCCGATCAGCACCACGGCGAATCCCAGGCCGGCGCAAATCCACACGCCGGCAATGCCGCCGGGCACCAGCACGGCGTGCGGATTCTCGGTGCGGTCTTTGCGGCGCGCCAGCTTGAAGGCCGCGGCAAACATGTAGAGGAAGGGAATGAAGTAGAGAATGACGGCGGCGTCGATCAGCATCTGGTAGGCGCCCTGGATGGTCTCGTTGATCTGGCTGCCGAGCAGGATGGCGGCGGAGATTCCGGCCTGCACCAGAATCGAGACCCATGGGGTCTTCCAGCGCGGTGAATCTTGCCGAAGGCGGCGGGCAGGTAGCGGTCCACGCCCACCACAAACGGAACGCGGGCAATGCCGGCAACGGTCGAGCCTACGCCGCCCGCATTACCCACCGTGACCACGATGGCTGCCAGCACTCCCAGGAAGCCGATTTTCAGCGCGACGGAACCAACCGCAATGGCCTGAAAGACGCCGCTCTTCGGATCGAGCCCGGCGGCGGGAACCAGCGCCAGCACCGCAAAGGTACCGGCAATGTACATCAGGGCAATCAGCGCTCCTGCGCCGAACACAGCGCGCGGCAGCGTGCGGCGCGGATCGCGTACTTCTTCGCTCATGGCCGAGACCAGCTCAAGCCCGGTGAAGGCGAAAGCGATCTGCGACCAGAAGTTGACCGTGTCCCAGTTCCACGTGGGCATCATGTTGGCCACGGTGAAGTGGGTGGCGCTGCCCTGCCGCCAGCAGACCGCCGCGGCCACGCCGACCAGGATCAGCAGCGGCACATAGGTCCCCACGCCGCCCGCGTTTTGCAGCCACTTGCCGATGTTGAGCCCGACGATGTTGAGCACCACGGCGACCAGCAGAATGGAGAGCGAAACGGTCAGTTGGAAGGTTCTGTCCTGCGACAGCAGCGCGCCGCGTCCGCCGATGACGTAGGCAGCCATGGAGGCGCTGGCCAGCAGCAGGCCGGGGAAGTAGAAGAAGGTGTAAATCCAGTAGGTCCAGCCGGCGATGAAGCCATGAAAGGGGCCGAAGGCTTCGCGAGACCACGCGTACAGCCCGCCCTCTTCCGGAAAGCGCGAGGAGAGCTCGTTGATGACCAGCGCGCCGGGTACAAAGAAGAAGACGGCAGCCAGCACCCACAGGCTGATGGACGAGGTACCGTTGTGGCCCGCGGCCGCAATCCAGCGCGGCCCGAGCACCGTGGCGATGTTGAACAGCAGCACATCCCAAAAGCCCATGGTCTTGCGCAGATGTAGTTTGGAGTCGAGTGCTGAAGGTGCGGAAGCCGTCATGGAGTCACCTGGGGAGCTGGAATGAGCTGATCCTGCATTTGGACATGATAAAGGACGGAGTCGGCTTGTTCTTGCCCCGCTTGTACTCGACGGAAACGGCTCCGGGCAAAACACCTGGCTTGTTCGTTCTATCGAACGTCTCATATCGCCGGTGATCAGGAAAGAGCTTGGGTGGATTTGGAATCAATTCAGCGCCTTGCTTCATTGCCCCTATGTACTTGTCCACCTTATGCAGCAAAGCGGACTGGTCTCCGCGCGAAAAGCTGCCGACCGGTCTGGGGAAAGTCTGCGGGTGGCGAACGAACGCTTCAAGGTCGGCACGGGCACAAGTCTTGGTTTACTCGATGCGAATGTGTCTCTCACTGCATCGCAAATTGGCATCCAGCAAGCACTGTATCAAATCGACCTGGCGTATCTGCGCATGCACCGCGATCAGGAAGATATTGCCGAAGTTACTACGAGGATCCAGAAATGAAGAAAAAGCGCATAGGTTCGATTGCTATTGTTTTGGGGTTGTCTCGATTGTCATCTTGTTCAACACTGGTTGTCACAAGAACTCGGCAACGATGATTGTGGATGGCACGATTGACTGCGACGAGATCAACGTCTCCTCCAAGGTCACGGGACGCATTAAAGATCTTTTTGTCGATGAGGGAACCATACATTCTCTGCCGCTGACTGCGCGTTGTTGGGCGAGCTTTGACGCAGACCGCGCCATGTGCTGTCGATTCTTTTTCGAATGGCTTCAAACGATGCTGTGTGGCATTCAATAGGTCGCCCAGGATAAGAGTATGGAGAGTATTTCAGCCGAAACCGGCCGAGTACTGCAAGCCACTATGACCGGTAGAAGCTAAAATGCCATGGTCCTGCGAGAAAGAGAGAACGCGGAATCCATCAAATCCGGCTGCCGCCAACGCGGTACGGAACTCTGCTTCGTACATGTCGAAGCGGCATTGCCCACCGCAGGCTGCGGTGAAATAAACATTCTTCCGCTCCAGTCTCTCGTGCTCTGCGCTGTCGGCATGCATTCCCGGTTGTCCTGTTGCGCTACTTTGCGTTGTGCCAATGAAATCATTTAATCGTCCTGCAAACGGAATCAGACTCCATGCCGCCCATTACGGATATTTGCGCCAACCGCTCGGGATCTCTTCATCCTCGCCGAAAGGCACAATCTGGCCCTGTACAAACGAGACTTGGCAGCTCCGAGGTGTATCCCCTGCAACCGAGCAACCTCCTCAAGTGAGCATTCATCGAGATCACATGCCTTCAAAATAAACCGATACTTCAAGGGCAGTTTCAAGGCCTCGTGTCGCAACAAGCCGCGGAGTTCGCGGTGCGAGTATTCCTCTTCCGGATTCCGGCCTACATCCCGGAGGCTTCTCATGCAGAATCCAGTATCCTCTCCATCTTGTTCGTCAAGGTTGATCCAGCGAATGTGCTTCTCTCTCCTCTTGATGGAGAGAGCTGCATTGATAACGATGGTGTTCAGCCAGGTAGCAAAGCGAGACTCCCTGCGGAACCTGCCGATGTTTCTGATGGCGCGCAACATCGCTTCCTGAACCAGATCGTGGGCTTCATCTGCATTTGCGGTATAACGGCGCGCAATGCAGTACAGCATCTTCTGGTGGCGACCGAGCAACGTACCCAGAGCGCAGGAATCTCCGTTCTGGGCTGCGATGACGAGTTTTTCATCGCTACGCTGCCGGTCGCCAACTTCGATGTCCTGGAGCAAAATTCCCGGACTCATTTCGTTCGTAAACTCCGGCTCCGGCTTGCATGTCAATTGCATTGCATCCTCCGCATGCGCCCGGAATCGGCGCTATTGTGATCGTCATGCGGAACAGATCGTCGCTGTTCCGCCGGCTTCATTTATCCTTGATCGTTACCCAGCCTGGATCGCATGTTCCTTCTGACCCTTCTTCTGGCGGCCACAGACGTTTCGATCATCAACACCAATTCCTCGATCGAGATGCCACTGCTCGTCTTGTCATCGTAGAGAGGATCATCCAATTGCTTTGCTTGCTCGCCGATCACAAGAATCACTGCGTCGGGCCAGCGCCGGCGAATGTACTCGGCCGCGTAACGGAGGTCGTGCGGCGCAAAGGAGTGGTGCAAAACGGCGACATCCACTGACACAGCTTGCGGAAGAGCACATAAATTCCAATAGTTGTTTACTCCCCAATAGCTGTTCTTTCGCCTTCGGTGCAAGGCTCTGCGGACTGCATTCCTCCACTCCTCGGGACCAAGTGAAAGTACCTTCGTGGTCATTCTCATATCGGTGTTCCGGTTGTCCTCTCGCTACTCGGTATTGAGATATAGCAAGAGGGATGCCAAACCCGCGATGGATTATCCCTTTTGTTTTCAGCGACGCTTTCTGCCGCGGAATTGCTCTGTCGAAACTGTCGACGTCAGTTTCGAATATTCCCCGACACTCTTGCCGGAGGGGTGACTGCGCGAAGAACTGCCTGCATTGCTGTGCGAATCTCTGCAGTTTGTTGAGAACAGGAGGAAACCCATTAGCTTCTGGAGGCGTAAGTTATTGCGTTCGGGACCGATTAGGAGCGCGCCAGGTGAAGGCGGATGCACGCGCCCGTACATGATTGTTGCTGAATACATGAACGGAGGACGATGGCACTTCAGTTTGGCACCTGTATTGCTTAAGTCAAATAAAGAGGCCCCGTGGCGAGCGCTCGATATGGAAGTCCCGGTGAACGTCACGCCACGTCTCCGCGCCGGAATGAAGAATTGAGGCCGGACGGCAGATTTGCTCCTCGGGGAACGAATTCCGGAGAGCGGGCGAGATCGAAAACTGCTCAGCACTGCGATTGCCAGACGAGTTCGTTTTTTCTGAAGGAAGGTTGGGAGTCAGAAAGAGAGGAAAGGGATATGGGTACACGAAGTCTGAAGTTGATCTGTTTGAGCCTGATGGTTATGGGCTTAGCTTTTGTCTCCGTCGGATGTAAGAAAATGCAGCCAATCACTTTGGCGTGCAATGCCACTCCGCCCGCCGTCTACACGGGTGAACAGGTGAATGCCACTGCAACCGCCGCTTCGATAAGCCCAAAGAAGCGCACTGACGTGATTTATAGCTGGTCAGGATCCGGAGTCAAGAGCGATGGGAGCACCGCTACCATCGCGACCGATACGTTGAATCCTGGCAGCTATACGGTAAAAGCAGAGGCGAAGGAAGGCAAGAAGGGCAAGGAGGGGCTGAAGCCCGGCCAAATGGCAGAGTGCTCGGCCAGCTTTACGGTGAAGGAATTTGAGCCACCGACGGTCAGTTGCCAGGCGAACCCCTCGACGCTGAAGCCAGGGGATACCAGCACGATTACCTGCACCGGCGCCAGCCCGCAGAACCGTCCTTTGACTTACACCTACTCGGCCACAGCAGGGACGATCAGTGGCGCGGGCTCCACGGCAACCTTCTCTTCCAACGGTGCGCCCACAGGACACGCAGGGATCACCTGTAACGTAGCTGACGACAAGAATCATACGGCGAGCGCGGATACGAGCTTGACAATCGTTGCTCCGCCGCCGCCCCCGGTCCCGCATGTGCAGGAGCTGTGCAGCCTCTCGTTTGTAAGAGATGCCAAGCGGCCCACGCGCGTCGACAACGAAGCCAAGGCCTGCCTGGATCAGATTGCCCTTGATCTGAAGCGATCCCCCGATGCCAGAGCGGTCATCGTAGCGGACTCGAACGCGAAAGAGAAGCAGATCGCTGCGAAGCAGGTAAAGGTCGCGGCCAGGCATAAGCACGCCACGGTCAAGTACTTTGACCAGCAGCGCGCAGTGAACGTCAAGGACTACCTTGTCCATGACCAGGGAATCGACGCCAGTCGCATCAGCGTGGCCGCCGGAACAGGGGATGACAAGAATACCCAAAACTACCTGGTGCCTGCCGGCGCCACTTTCGCAAATGACGTACAGGGCGCCACTACGGTCGACGAGGCCACAGTGAAACCCGAGGGCCGCAAGCCTCTGCCTGAGCGCCATCACAAAATGGCAATCGCAAAGCAACGGTAGGTGCTTACCGGGATAAGACCCGGCTCCCGTCATGAAAACGTGACGAGGGCCGGGCTCCCCAATCAGTTAGAGTGAGTCCGGATAGAACCCACAGAGGTTTACCGATGAATGCAGAGATGATTCTTGCAGACGCTCAGGTTCTTGGTATGGTGCTCTCCTTCATGCTCCTTCTCAAGGTCCGGAGGCTTTCGATGGGCCTATGGTCAACAGGGCCTTCATACCAGTGCTTGCCCACCGGGAGCGGCGTGGAACCACCAGCAAATACTGGCCAGATCTTCAGAGCGTAAGAAAGGCTGAGCAATGGCAAGCACTGCGGTGCAGGCGGCATTCACCAACGGATGGAGCGTACGCGCTCCGCATCTTGTATCGAACAACAGCGAATTCCGGTCCTGGGCATTGAAGTCTTCCTTGGGGACGCTGCCGGCGGAGGCCCTGCGGGAACTCGAATCGATCATGTCCATTGTGGACTACGAAGCCGGCGACATCTTGTTCCTGGAACAAGCGACACTCAGCCAGGTATTCGTCGTCCTTGAAGGAGATGTGAGACTGTCGCTGCAAGACATCGGTGGCAAGAGGCTAACTCTTCGGATTGCAAGCCGCGGCGCCGTTCTCGGCATCTCCGAAGCATTCTCCGGAAGCCTCTCCGAGTGGTCGGCAGAGACACTCTATCCGTCCAAAATCGCCTCAATCAGGCGCAACGACTTTATTCGATTTGCCGAGCGGCACTCCGAAGTATATCGCCTTGCGACGATGGAACTCATCAGGACTTGCAGCTATACCTGTAGAACCCTCCGTATTCTTGGACTCACCGATTGCGTCCGAAAAAGGCTCGGTGGGCAACTGTTGGCTTGGGCGGAGCAGGGAACCCAAACGGGCGATCAATCACGGTACCGGTTGGCGATGAGTCATGCACAGATCGCGGAATTCATCGGTACTACTCGCGAAAGTGTGAGCCGCACCTTGGCGAACTTCAAACGGAGCGGGATGGTGGAGTCGAGAGGCTCCATGGTGACCATTCCGAGCATGGCCGCCCTCAGAGAATATGTTGAGCGCCGGTAGCTGGATGCAGAATCCTGTTGAATTGCGCCTGGGCGGAGTGA
>CAVZNE010000347.1:0-4685 GCA_963776445.1 Terriglobales bacterium | reverse complement strand
GGCACTGTTTTGCCCTCTACCTTCGGCTCGGTTAGGCCTTCCCTTCGCCGGCCACCCGACAAAGTTTTACAAAACTATATAAAAGGAAAAGGGAAACAAAACAAACAAAAGGAAGCAGGATCAAAACCTAGAAAGGTACACCTTCCCACGTTTGGAAAGGTACCTTCGAAACACGACGGTTCACTACGGGTGTCTCGAAGGATCGCGTCGGCTCTGCGCGGACGCTCGCGCTGTCGTCGGCTCCGACACACGACAACTCGCCCTCCCGCGTGGGTGCACCCGCCACGGCAAAGTCCCGTTTTCGCCGACGATCTCCCGCGTTTCCCTCTCGCCCGCGTCCCATTTTTTTTTTTTTTTTTCCCGCCCGCGCTCGCTCGCCCGTCGCTCTGCAAAGCCGACCCCGCGGCCATGCCCCGGCCGCCAAACTCGCCGTTCCCGGCGTCCGGCGCGGTGGCAGGCTGGCAAAGGAGCGGCGAGACGCGCACTTTTTCCGCCAGCAACCTGTATGAGTACATCGACGGCGGCGCGGAGGAGTACATTGCGGCTGGCGTGGTGAGCACTTCGACCTCCGACTACAAGTACCAGGACAAGCTGGAGGCAACCGTCGACGTCTACACCATGGGCGACGCGGCGGGCGCGCGCAAGATTCTGGACAAGGGGCAGGCCAAGGACGCGAAGAAAGTCAAGCTGGGCGATGAGGGCATCGCGCTGGCGCAGAGCGTGACGTTCCGCAAGGGCCCGTATCTGGTTCGCATTGTTGCCTTCGATGCCACTCCCGATGCGCCCCAGGCTCTGCTGGCCCTGGCGCGTGGTGTGGAAGCGAAGCTGTAGGGATTTGATCGATCATCTTTGCCTTGAGTTCATGCTTTCCCAGGTTTCAGAATCGAGACCTGGGGCACCCAATGAGTCGCACAAAAGTGAGGAATTTGTATGAGTAATCGCAGAGACTTTCTTAAAGTTGCAGCGACGGGAGCCGTCGTACTGGGTTCGCAGAGCAAGTTGGCGCTGGCTGGCATGTTGGACCCGCAAGGCGAATCGGGCAAGTCCCGCGTTGTGGTTGCCAGGGATGCGGAACTGCACGGACCCGCGGGCAACACCACTTCAAAGCCCGACGAAAAGCGCGTGCTGGCGTTGCTGGACCGCGCCATCGCCACTTACACCGGCATTGATAATCCTGTGGCCGCGTGGAAGCACATTGTGCCCGCGGGGCAGGTGATCGGCCTCAAGACCAACGGGTTGGGCGGCAGGGGCATTTGCACCCATGCCGTCTTGGTGATGGCCATCTGCGAGCGGCTGCAACAGGCCGGCGTGAAGCCCGGCAACATCGTAATTTGGGACCGCAACGCCCGCGACTTGCAGGCTTGCGGACTGACGATCAACACCGACCCCAGCCGCGTGCGCTGCTTCGGGTCGGATGTGTCCGGCTACGAGGATCAGCCGGTGGCGTTTGGTTCGGCGGTGAACGTGAAGCTCTCCAAGATTCTTACCCGCGAGTGCGGCATGGTGATTGGCGTGCCCATCCTCAAGGATCACGAACTGGCCGGCGTCACCTTTGCCATGAAGAACATGTACGGTGTGGTGCAGAAACCGTTTGAACTGCACGCCGCCGGCTGCAATCCCGCCGTGGCCGATCTGAACGCGATTCCCGCGGTGCGCGACAAGGTGCGCTTCACCATCGGCGATGCGATGAGCTCGGTTTACGACGGCGGGCCCGGATTCCATCCCGAGCATCTCTGGTATCCCAACGCGCTGATTGTGGGCGAGGATCGCGTGGCCGTGGATCACACCGCGTGGCAGATGATCGAGCGCAAGCGCGCCGAAGTGGGCATGAAGACGCTGGAAGGCGCGGGCCGTCCGCCGCGCTACATTGCCACCGCCGCCGATGCAAACCACAAGCTGGGCGTCAACGATCCGCAGCGCATTCATTTGATGGAAGTCTAGAGCGGGAGGATGACCATGGCCGGGGAAACCGATCGCAAGCCGGACGAGACACAAGGGCACACGCCGCAAGGGGCGTCCGTACTGACGCGCCGCGAAGCCATGCTGCAACTGCTGCGCGTGGGCGGCGTGGCGGCGGGCGCTGTGGGTGCGGGTGTTTGGTTGAGCGAGCACAGCTTCAAGCCCGTTCCGGCGCGGGCCGAGCAGGCGCGGCGCGACCATCGCATTGCGCAGGGGGCAGAGTTTCCGCATCTGGTTGTGGTGCAGGGCGGGGAACCGCGCGCCCTGGTGCAGCGGGCGCTGGAAGACCTGGGCGGCATGAAGCGCTTTGTCGGCCACCAGGATGTAGTGGTGATCAAGCCCAATATCGCCTGGGATCGCACGCCGGAGCAGGCCGCCAACACCAATCCCGATGTGGTGGCCGAGGTGGTTCGCCAGTGCTGGCAGGCGGGCGCCAAGCGGGTCATCGTCACCGACGTCAGTTGCAACGAGGCGCGTCGCTGCTTCCATCGCTCGGGCATTGAGGCCGCGGCCAAGGCTGAAGGCGCCGAGGTGATTCTGCCCGATCCCGAGATGTACCGCGAGGTCGATATGGGCGGCGTGGTGCTGAAAAGCTGGCCCGTCTTCACGCCCTTTCTTGAGGCCGACAAGATCATCAACCTGCCCATCGCCAAGCACCACGGGCTGGTGGGCGTCACGCTGGGCATGAAGAACTGGTACGGCATTCTGGGCGGCGAGCGCAACCGTCTGCACCAGCAGATTCACCAGAGCCTGGTGGACCTGGCCAACTTTATGCTGCCCACGCTGACCATGATGGACTGCTACCGCATCCTGCTGCGCAACGGGCCCACCGGCGGCAACCTGGAAGATGTGGCGACCAAGAAGACCATGGTTGCGGGCACCGATCCGGTGGCGCTGGACGCCTATGTGGCCAAAGCGTATTGGGATATGGACCCGGAGCGGCTGCCGTATTTGCAGATGGCCGCCGCCCGCGGATTGGGCACCGTGGACTACGACAAGCTGCCGGTGAAGTTTAGCAAGCTGAGTTAGTGCTGGAAAGGCTGTTTGTGCCTCATCCCCATCGCTCGGCAATCTCACTTATCACGGATGTAACATGTGCTTGAAGGGGCGCGCGCTCAGCGTGCCCTCTGTTGCATGCTCAAACAAGGAAAAACAATGAAATCGTCTCGCCGGACCTTCCTGAAAACCACCGCTGCACTGGCTGCCGCTTCGCTGGTGAAGCCGCGCAAGGCCTTCTCTACCGTGGGCGTTGAACCCGCTGTCACTCCCGCGCTGAGCCTGTTCGGCTACGGCGAGGTCGAGTTGCTGGAAGGGCCTCTGCGCCAGCAGTTTCAGACCAACCACGCTTTCTATGCGGCGCTCGACGAGGACAGGCTGCTGAAGCCCTTCCGGCTGCGCGCCGGACTGTCTGCACCGGGCGACGATATGGGCGGCTGGTACGACTGGTCCGACGACTTTACCCTCAAGAACATGCACGGCTTTTGCCCCGGTCACAGCTTTGGGCAGATGCTCTCCGGGCTGGCGCGCGACTACGCAGCCACCGGCAACAAGGCGACGCAGGAAAAGGTGCAGCGCCTTGTGCGCGGCTATGCGGCCGCCATTTCGCCCCGGTTCAACGAAGGCAACCGCTTTCCCGCCTACATCTACGACAAGGTCTCCATCGGGCTGATCGACGCTCATGAATTTGCCGGGGACGCGCAGGCGCTTCACGCGCTTGAGGCCGCGCTGGACGCCGTGCTTCCGTCGCTGCCAGCCAAGGCTCTGTCGCGCGACGAGCAGTATGCGCGGCCCCATACCGACGAGTCCTTCTGCTGGGATGAGTTCTATACCATGCCGGAGAACTTCTTCCTCGCCTGGCAGCGCGGCGCGGGCAGCCGCTATCGCGATCTGGCGGTGCGCTTCCTGGCCGATGACTGGTACTTCGATCCGCTGGCCGCAGGCAAGAATGTGCTGCCCGGCAAACATGCCTATAGCCATGTGAACGCGTTCAGTAGCGCCATGCAGGCCTATCTCGCGCTGGGCAGCGAGAAGCATCTGCGCGCCGCGCGCAATGGCTTCGACTTTTTGCGCTCGACGCAGAGCTTTGCCACCGGAGGCTGGGGGCCGGACGAGTTATTCCGCGCGCCCGGCAGCGGCGAAATGGGCGAGAGCCTGACAAAGGTTCACCATAGTTTTGAGACGCCTTGCGGCTCTTATGCGCACTTCAAGATCACGCGCTCCCTGCTGCGGGTGACCAAGGATAGCCGCTACGGCGACAGCATGGAGAAGGTGCTGTATAACACCATCCTGGGCGCCAAGCCGATCCAGAAGGATGGTCACGGCTTCTATTACTCGGACTATAACAACGATGGGTCCAAGTTCTATCATGAGAATCAGTGGACCTGCTGCACCGGAACCTTTGCCCAGATAACCGCGGACTACGGCATCAGCGCTTACTTCCATGACCGCGACGGTATCTATGTGAACCTGTATGTGCCTACGCGCATAACATGGACGCGGGGCGGGGACCGCATCTCGCTCACCCAGCGGACAAATTACCCGCACCACCCGACGACAGAGATTACGGTTGCGACGGAGAAGGCCGCCGCCTTTCCGGTGTACCTGCGCATTCCCGCCTGGGCCGGGCCTGGAACTGGAGTGGCCGTGAATGGGAAGCGGATGCTGTCCAGCCCGGAGCCGGGACAGTTTGCGCGACTGGACCGCACCTGGAAGAACGGCGACCAGAC
>CAVZNE010000346.1:0-3008 GCA_963776445.1 Terriglobales bacterium | reverse complement strand
CTCAGGGTCCAGACTCAAGGGTATCGCTTCCGCGCGCAGCGTGCCGCCGATGGATTAGACGGCGCGGAAAGGCCTGAGGTTCTGAAGCAAGAGACGCGCCCTGGCGAGTATTCGCTCGGCCAGGGCGTTGGGAGGAACGAAGAAAAATTTCAGGCTGCGGGAGTGGCAGAAGCGGCCTGGGCCTCGGAAGCGACCTGGTCGAGCACCGCGCCGATGGCGAGAACCACCGCGGCCACGCGCACCACGGCGATGACCAGTTCCTCGGTTGCGCCTTTTTCGCGGACCACTTTTTCGTGCGCATCCACGCACTTGCCGCAGCCGTTGATGGCCGAAACAGCCAGCGCCCAAAGCTCGAAGTCGACTTCTTCCACGCCGTGGCCGCGCAACCCGTTCATGCGCAGGCGGGCCGGCATAGTAGCGTATTTGGGATTGGAGGCGAGGTGATGAAAGCGGTAAAAGACGTTGTTCATGCCCATGACCGCGGCAACGGTTTTGGCGGCTTCCAGGGCTGGGGCGGAGAGCTGCTCCGCGGCGGCGGCTAGCGCCGGGCCGGTGAGGCTGAGGCTGCGCGTGGCAATGGCCGTGGCTGCAACGGTTCCCCACAACTGCTGCGCCGTCAGCTCGGTGTTGTTGCGCACCAGCGAGGAGTAGTTCAGCTTGAGGTCCTTGGCCGATGCGGGAAGGCTGTCAATCAGGGTATCGAGGATCATAGGTGCTCCGCACAGATTACAGGTGACAGATTACAGATGACAGCTAGCAGTTCGATAACTGTGCTGTTCGCTGTCTGCTGATCACTGTTGACTGTCATCTATCATCTGTAATCTGTCATCTGTTCTTAAACGTGCAGCGTATCTTCGCCCTTGTGCCAGTTGCAGGGGCAAAGTTCGTCGGTCTGCAGGGCGTCCAGCACGCGCAGAACTTCCTGCGGGTTGCGGCCCACCGAACCGTCGGTAACGTAGACGAAGCGAATCACGTTTTCCGGGTCCACGATGAAGGTGGCGCGCTGCGCAACGCCGGCGCTGGTCAGAATGCCGAGAGCGGTGGTCAGCTCGCGCTTGACGTCGGCCAGCATGGGGAAGGGCAGGTCCTTCAGGTCGGGGTGGTTGTTGCGCCAGGCCAGGTGCACGAACTCGGTGTCGATGCTACCGCCCAGAACCTGCGCATCGCGGTCGGCGAACTCCGAGTTGAGCTTGCCGAAGGCCGAAATCTCGGTCGGACAGACAAAGGTGAAGTCCTTGGGCCAGAAGAAGTAGACCTTCCACTTGCCGGCGTAGCTGGCATCGGTGATGGTTTCAAATGCGGTCTTGACGTCCAGGCCAACCGTGGCCGTCACTTCAAATTTGGGGAACTTGTCTCCGATAGTAAGCATGCATGACTCCTCAGAAAATGGTTGAAAAAGTTAAATGGGACCGGCGGACGCGCAACGCGCCTCTTCCCTGCTTTGCAGGGACAGAAGGTCGATGGCATTCCGCATGGGATATGGATCACTTGCAGAGCGTATCTATAAGAAAAGATGCGCCAGAAGGCCCGGAGGATTCTGGAGTTGATCGGTCCACTTTCAGGAATCTGAGGAAAACGCGCGGAAAAATCAGTTGGGGCGGCTGCCGGGGCTGGACCGGCGGCGGAAACGCTCATCGACCGGCTGGCGGCCTTTGACGCCCGACTCGACGGTGTGCCAGTGCTCGATGGCCGGCTCGCCCATGCGCCAGCAGAGCAGGACAACCTGATCGTCAAGGCGGCATGGAAAATCGAGCAGCCCGGAGTCGAGATCCTTGACCTGCACGCCGATGGAATCGATTTCGGCAATGCTCTCCCGAACCCGCTGCAAGTGGATTTCCATCTCCGCGCGCTGCTTGGCCACAACGCCCACGTCCACGTGCATGCCGCCGGAAACGTAGATGCGACGGGCCAGATCCGAAAGCTGCGACTCGACCTCTTCGGCGGCCTGCTTGCCATCGATGGCGCGCTTGAGCAGCGCTTCCAGTACCGGGAGGAGAGACTGCGCTTCGTCGAGTGTGAAGGTCTTCATGGGGAAATGTCCTGATGGATAGGATACGACGGAACGGGGTAGCAAGTCAGCAGGTCAGCGAGTCAGCAGGTCAGCGTGCGGCGGCCAGCTCAATTTGCTCGCCTGCAACAAATAACGGTCCCTCTTGCTCCCTCCGCAAAGAGGGCAATGCCGAGGCGCCGAACCGCAAAGGACGCTCGGCGCGAGCTCGCTGACCTGCTGACTCGCTGACCTGCTGACTCGCTGACTCGCTGTTTTTATCCCACTTCCAGCATGCGATCCAGCGCCACTTTGGCCCAGTGCTTGACGTTGGGACGGACCTGGATGCGGTTGACCACGCGGCCTTCGACGAGGTTCTCCAGCGCCCACGCCAGGTGGTTCGGACTGATGCGGTACATGGTAGTGCACAGGCAGCCGGTATCGTCGAGGGTGATGATGCGCTTGCCCTTTCCGGCAAAACGGCGGGCCATGCGGTTGACCAGGTGAATCTCGGTGCCCACGGCGAACATGGACCCCTCGGGGGCGTTCTCGACCAAGGCGATAAGCCGCTCCGTGGAGCCCAGAGCATCGGCCTTCTGGCAGACCTCCCAGCGGCACTCGGGATGCACAATGACCTGGATGCCGGGGTACTTGGCGCGCACCTGATCGACGTGGCCAGGCAAAAAACGCTGATGGACGGCGCAGTGGCCCTTCCACAAAAGGACGCGGCTGGCAGCTAGTTTTTCCTTCGTCTGTCCACCCACACTTGGCCCGATCTGGACGGCCCACGGGTCCCAGACCGTCATCTGGTCCAGCGAAATGCCCATGGAATAGCCGGTATTGCGGCCCAGATGCTGGTCGGGCAGGAAGAGGATGCGCTGGCCGCGGGCGAAGGCCCACTCAAAGGCGGCGCGCGCGTTGGACGAGGTGCAGACCAGCCCACCGCGCTCTCCGCAAAAGGCCTTGATGGCGGCGGTGGAGTTCATGTAGGTGAGCGGGATGGTTCCTTCTGTCAGGCCCA
>CAVZNE010000345.1:0-3061 GCA_963776445.1 Terriglobales bacterium | reverse complement strand
CAATCCCATTGAGATGAAGGGTCCCCACTCCTACTACTCACTGCGCTTCATACTGTCGTATGCCATGCTGCCCAAGAGCGCGATGCTCAAATTGAACTACAGCATCGATCCCAGCCTGGACCCGCGCACCACGTCGCTGGGCGTCATCCTGAACGGGATTAACATCGTCTCTCTTGCTCCTCCCGCCGCGACGGAGGTACATGGCGGCTTTGCCACGGTTTTGATTCCCATCCCCGATACGGTTCTGGTTCGCAGCAATGTCCTGACGTTCGAATTCACCGGCAGCGGCGTGATGCAGCAGGAAGATCAGGCCATGACGCACGTCATGGTGCGCATCAACCCTGCTTCGGTGTTGACAGTGTCTGGCGACCGGCTGCCGTGGGAAAACAACCTGAGCCATCTTCCGCTGCCCATCTTCGACACGGACCTGCAGAACACGACCGTTGTTCGCATTGCCTTTCTTGCGCCTCCCAGTCCGAAAATGTTGCAGTCTGCCGGGATCGTGGCGTCCTGGCTTGGACTTTCGGCCAGCACCAAGCCGGTGCGTTTTGCGGTGTATGTGGGGCAGATTCCGTCGGGAAACGCGATTGTCTTCTCCGCAGATCCAACGCTGCTTCCCGGTTTGTTGAAGATGCCGGTGGGCAGCGGCCCCACGCTGGCGCTGCGGAGCAACCCGTCGGACGCGAATGGAAGCGTGCTGGTGCTGGCCGGCGAGGATGAGAATCAACTGCTGACCGTTGCCCGCACCCTGGCACTGACCCGGAGCGCCACGGCCTCAACCCCGGCGGAAGGGCTTCCGCTGAGCGGCGATACGGCGCACATCCCGGATTTGGCAATGCCCGCGGCGCGGACTCTCAACGATGCACCGCGTTGGCTGGCAACGGGCCGCGCGACTCCGCTGGCAAGTTGCCGGGTGCAGGACAACCTCCAGACCGACGGCTCCAGTCCCATCCCTGTTTATTTCCACATTCCGCCCGACCTGCACTACGGCGACAGGCAGAACCTGACCATGCATGTCCACTACCGGTACAATGCGCTTCCGGTGGCGAAAGGGTCGGCGTTGCGGGTGGTTGTGAATGGCGTGTTGGTGAATGAGATTCCGTTGCTGCCGGGCAGCGGCCCCACGGAAGGCCAGCGTGCCGTTCTGATTCCGGTCCCCGATTTGCGTCCGTTCGGAAATACAGTTCTGTTCAGCTTCGACTTTATTCCCGTGAACCGGCAGGCAAGCCAGAACCCGGATGCTCCGCAGCTCAAAGGCGAAATCTTCTGCAATTCGACCGTCGACTTGCAGGGGTTTGGGTTGTGGGCGCGGATGCCTAATCTGCAACTGTTTGCCAATGCGGGGTTCCCCTTTACGCAACTGGCGGACTTGTCGGAGACGACCGTTGTTCTTCCCGCTGTTCCCACCGCGGCCGAGATGGGACTTTATCTTCACCTGATGAGCCACTTCGGTGCGCAGACCGGGTATCCAGCGCTGCGCGTGACCGTTTCCGGGCCGAATACGGTCATCAGCACGGCGCGCGACTACCTGATTTTGGGCACGCTCACCAACCAGCCCGCCTTCAGCTCCCTGGGCGCATTGCTTCCGGTGGCGGCCGACCCGTACTCGATCCACATCAAGCCGCCGCAAGGCCTGGCGGCCTACGTGGCCTCGCTCAAGGACGCGATTATGCAGCGCTGGCCTGCGCAACTGCCGCCGCTGGCAGACTTCCTCCCCCAGGACCGGCCGTACGACGTGGCTGGAGTTCCCGATGCACTGGTCGAGGAGATTCAATCGCCGGCCTCTCCGGACCGATCCATCGTTCTGGTCCAACTGAAGAACGACGCCGCGGCGGATACGTTTGCCGAAATATTCCTGGATCGATCGCAGACGGACGATATGACGGGAACGGTGAGCCTGCTGCACAATTCGAAGTTCGAATCCTACGCGATGGACGGCCCGACCTATCACATGGGGAATCTTTCCTGGTATGCCCAGATGCGCATCTGGCTTGGGCGGCATTTTCTTCTTCTTCTGCTGCTGGTGAGCGCACTTACCTTCCTGATGGCCTGGTGGATCTACGGCTATCTGGCCCGGCGTGTCCGCGAGCGGTTGAAGCTGGCGGAGATCTACAACCAGGCACCGGGGGACTCAGAGCAGAAGTAGTTCAGGGCAAGCCAGACAAGTGGATTGATGGATAAAAGAAAATCCCCCAGCGAAGACGCTTTCGTGGCTGGGGGATTTTTGTACGTAAATTGAGCTGAACTATTGCGTTCGTCCTACTCCGGTGTAACCAGGTGGTGGGCAATGGCGAACAGGGCCAATTCAAGGCGGGTGGAGACGCCGGTCTTGTCGAAGATGTTGGACAGGTGGCGCTTGACGGTTTCTTCGCTCAGGCCGAACTGCTTGGCGATGTCGCGGTTGCTGCAGCCTTCCACGATGCAGCCCACCACTTCCAGCTCGCGGGGCGTCAGGCCATAGGTCTTGCGCTGGGGCACGGCGGCCTGTTGCATCAGGTCGTGGAGCGCCGAGACCAGGTTGACCACGCGCTTGCCGCCGATCCAGTAGTCGCCGCCGGAGACGGTGCGAATGGCGGTTTGCAGGTGGCCGGCCAGGGCGTCTTTGAGCACAATGCCGCGCGCCCCGATCTGCAGTGCCTCGATGATCTGCTGGGTGGTGATGGTCGAGGTCAGGAGCAGAATCTTGACCGTGGGCGTGCCGTTCATGATGGCGCGCATGGCCTCCAGGCCGGGCAGGCGCGGCATCTGCACATCCAGCAGCAGAATGTCCGGCTCCAGTTCCAGGGTCTGGGTAATGGCTTCGTCGCCATCGGAGGCATCGCCGACCACATCGAAGCCCTCCTCTTCGGTGAGCATGTTGCGCACGCCGATGCGGACTACGGGATGGTCGTCCGCCAATACAATTCGGATGGGTCGTTCCACTTTTGCGGCTGCCCCCTGTTGTCCAAAGTGTAACTTTCGCGGAGTTATCTTATGCCGGGAATCCAGCCTCCAGCATACGCTCCAGGTTGGTGGAGGCGGAGCGCAAATCGCGGAGCAGGCGGGTACTGTTATCCAGATC
>CAVZNE010000344.1:0-8609 GCA_963776445.1 Terriglobales bacterium | reverse complement strand
ATGTATTGCTCAAGGAGCATGGCATTACGCCATCGATGAGCCGCAAGGGCAACTGCTGGGACAACGCCTGCTCGGAGACGTTGTTCAGTTCACTGAAGGTGGAACGACTGCATGGCCAGCGCTTTCAAACGATCCGCGAGGCCAAGGATGAAACCCTGGCGTGGCTGCTCTGGTATAACCGAACACGCATGCACTCGACGCTCGGCTATCGCAGTCCGGCTGAGTTCGAACAACTCTGGCAGCAGGAGCAACTCAAAGCTGCCGCATGAAAAAGGCTGTGGAAGTATGGAAATCGCTGCGCGATTCCCACACTCCCACAGCCTCGACGACGACGGGGATCAATGAACATCCCCCAAAACCGGCCAGTAAAGGGATACGCAATCTGAGGGCAAGGTCACACCAATATAAGCCTCCGCCCGCTTTAGGAACCTCATTACAGCCGACGGTAATAATGTCGCCTTCGGCGGTTGAAATAGATGCACCGACCTGCCTTCCGAGTTCAGAAGAGCGTAAAGCAGCGGCTTGAGCGTGAAACATCGCATATTCTTCTCGCGTCGGCGTATGGAATTTATGCCCAAGCAACAACTCTACGAATCGCCGAACTGATTTCTCCAGCTCCTGTGGATTACCAGTATCAACAAAGAGATCTGCACGATGGAAACTATCGCGCGTATTTTGACCATTTTTATTGCCGATCTCCTCTTGGTCTCGATCGATAAGCTTATCTGCCTTTTCAAAATGCCTATCGAATGGAAAAACGCTCCTGCTTTTTGCAATTCTCTTTGCTAGCGAAACACGCCTATCCTGCAGACTTGTATACGCAGCAATCAGGTAAAACGAAGATCCATAAATGGATCTCAAGGATTCAATTTCCGCGGGGTTTTTCAGAGAGCGAAATATGTATGCCTGATTGGCAATGACTTCGCCGTCTTTTTTACCATCAGTTGTCCGCTTTTCCTTTATCTTGCCAACTCCAAGTAACGCGACAGCATCAGCCCTTCCAGTGTCACGCCTGAAATCATCGCCCGCTGTCATATGACTATCTACGTAATCGAAGTAGTCTTTTGTAGGAAGAGGAAGATCTTTGAATTTGTCGATGGCCCTCAGCAACGACGAAAGCCTGATCGTTTCGGTTTCATAGTCGGCCGTATGGAGTGCTTTGGCAAGCGCAGACCCGACTTTATCGAGATCAGTGCCCGCTGCGCCGACCAGACCAAAAAACAACTCCGGTTTTAGGAGAGCTTCTGCCATCGGGAGCATGGTAAACCATCGACCACCTCCACGGTCTGCGCGCGATCACACAGTACCTTTTGAAGCACTGGGAAAAATACTTTTGTGGTTTATCACGCGCCTGAATAAATCGGAGCGTTCTCCAGTTGAAATCTGAGCGCTCATGTTCCTCCCTCCCCGACAAACGACTCAGTCCTGTCCGGCTTTTTTCCCTTTACGGTGGGGCGCTTCTGCCCTAGGAGTCAGCGCGCGTACCTTGTGACGGCGGGAAAGCCGTGGCGCCGCCGTGAAATAAAGGCGATCGTCCAGAAGATTGGTGAAACTCGCCTCCGCTGCATCGGGAATGTCGAGCATCCGGCCGGTGAGGAATTCATACAGAAACCAGGCGCGCCGGCTGGATGCGCCGGGCGGGGCGCTACGCACGAATGTGGTGACGATATCCTGCGGGACGGCTTCGAAGAGCCGTTTCAGGACGAGCAGGTCGAGGTCTTCATTCGTTCGCTATGTGCGCATCGCTAGGGTCTTCACCGAAAATGCCGCGGCTATTAAACCATCACACTCAATGCTCCGCCGGCAACCGGAAGGAATATCCAGCTCTCCAAAACATTCTTGTGGGACGCCTGCTCAACGGCCTTTGCATATGCGCCAATCTGAGCCCCATATTCCACCGCAAGTTGATCCCAATGTTCCGGTACCAATTGACTGGATTTGTGATCGATCAAGATCCAGCCCTCATCCGACTCCAGCAGAAAATCAATCTGGCCGTTTAACACCTGTCCGGATTCAAGGAGACTCTGCACCGCAATCTCTGCATTCGGTTTCGCACCAGGCCAGCGATCTTCTAGCCATGCGTGAAATGCCTGAACCTGGCGCAACACGTCCGTGGCCGAAAGGTATTCGGTTACCTCAAACGCGGCCAGGATTGTTTCAACCTCGGCGTTTGTCAGAGGAATTGTCCGATTGGCAAAGGACAACGCAAGGCAGTCATGAACCGCCGTTCCAAGCACACTCATATCGACGCCGGAGGCTACCGAAATCCGTTCGCCAATCCTGCATTTTTCAAGGACAGTCGCAGGCCGTTCTTTCGCCGAGGATGGGTTGAAGCTGAGCGGCAGTCTTGCCGGTTCGGTATCAGAAGGCTTAAACCAATGAATGGCGCACTCCTTCGTCGCAGGAGCAGCCTCGGTCTCTTCCACTGGATCCAGCGGCCAGCGGTCGGCACAGATCGCCTCTCCTGACGGCAGGGTGATTGAATCGCTTCCTGCGTCTGGTAGCATCCATGGGGCCCTGACACAATCGATCCATTCCCCGGTCGGCTTTCGGCTTGAGCGAGCCAGAACCAAGAGGTCCCGCGCTCGGGTAGCGCTGACATAGAGCAGGCGTTTGGATTCTTCAATTGCGGATTCGCGGAAGGTCACAGCAATTGGGGCCAATGCGATCTCGTCTGCGACCGCCACCTTCTGCTGCCTCCCGAATGGCCAAGGCCAGTAGCGAATGAATCGATCTGCCAGTGGATCGTTCACATCGAAGGCGGATTTTGATTGAGCTGAAATTGACCAGAGCTGATCCCTGATCGAGACTGCTAGATCGGTCAGCACTACCACGGGCCATTCCAGACCTTTTGAGGCATGATTCGTCAGAACCTTGACTGCGTCAATGGCCGTTTCAGCCAGCATATCCTTTCCCTCTTCGGTGATTCCGCCGAGCCAGAGGATCAGACCTGAAATCGATGCGGCATGTTGGCCTGTGCGACAGAGGTCTTCGTACTGCGCGGACAGTTCGATGAGCGATTCCAGGTTGGCCAATCGAGTCCGGGCCTGATCAGGATCAGGGCTCCAGCGAACTACCTTTTCTGAAAGGCGGCACGCGGCGATTACGGTTTCCATGGCTTCCCGGGGCGCCAGGACCGGAAGTGTTGCCCTAAGCTGGGCGATGACATCAAGCACCGGATGGGCAGGATGGCCATCGATGGATTGCTCCCGCCAGAGATCGGCATCCGCATCTTTCTTTAGGTAGTTCAACCGATCCGTTACCCAGAGCTCTGGATCCAATCCATCTGCCAGTGACATGATCTCGGCAGTCGATACCGTATCGCCGGAGTCGTTGAGGCGCCGAAGACAGGCGATGGCCAGCGTTACCTCCGGGGTCGACAAGAGTCCCGCCTGTGTAGTTGCCACAGGAATACCCTGTTTCGACAGGGCTGCCGCCAGCTTCTTCACCCCTTCGTGGGAACGTGAGAGGATGGCAACGTCTCCGTACCGGATCGGACGGATTGTTTGAGCTCCTTTGTCGTAGGTGGTGTACCCGGATTCGATGAGCCTGCGAACTCCCGCAGCAAGAGACGAAGCCTCTTGATCGGCATTCTTGCCACCAAGAATCCAATTGGCAAGCACCGGTCCAGATAGTGAATCCTTGCGGGTTGGCGTCAGCTCGACCTCTGCTTTGGGAAGAGAATTCGAAAATGCCTGCGCGAACACTGCATTCGTGATCCGCACCAATTCCGGACGCGAGCGCCAGGACGACGTTAGAACCTCCTTGCCTCCCCCCATATCGGGCAATGCCTTGAGAATGGCCTGCATTAGTTCGGTGTCGCTGCCTCGAAAACCGTATATCGCTTGCTTGATGTCCCCAACCCAATACACTCGCTTGGCGAATCGGGCTAGTTTCAGAAAGAGCGCCAACTGAATAGGGCTCGTGTCCTGGAATTCGTCGACCATCAAGAGGTCGAGTTCTTCATTCAGAACAGCCGCCACATTCTCCTGATCGAGTAAATGCAGGAGCTCGTGTTCCTGATCGGCAAAGTCGAGAGCGCCCATTTCCTGCTTGATCTCCTGGTAGCTCTTCAGCGCTTTGGCCGCTAGATTGAACATCTGTTCCAGGTAGCTTCGCATGTCAGCATGCAGCCGTCCGTGTTCGGCGACTCGCCCTGCCAGACTGGCGATCGATTCGATGGTATTGCGAAGGCTAGCCTCTGGTGCCTCTTTGGACAGCTTGGCCCATTCGCCCCAGGGCGTTGTGCCACGCCTTAAGCTGTCTGCGAACGTCCTGACCAGTGCGAGGTAGTTGTTGGTGTTTTTCTTTCCGCCGGATTGTGCAATCGCCTCAATGGCCGGCAGGGCCGTCTGAATGGCATTTAGTAGATCTTGGTCAAGGTCCTGCGCAGCCGGCTTTGGAAAATGACTCAGAAGATCGTCCGCATTTTGCTGCGCAAATCCTGGAACTTGAGCAAGTGGAATATCGTTGCTGCGAACCTGGTTCACCAACGACTGCAATGCGCCTTTCCAGTCCTCTTCCAGCCCCAAACGGCGGGCAGTGGTTTGCAGTTGACTCATCTCTGGCCCGTCGAGCACTGCATCGATCGCCTTATCCAGAATCACACCCGCCTGGACTTCCTCGATCACCTGCTGGTCAGTCGATATGCCAGCCTCGAACGCGAAGCGGCCTATGAGCTGGCCGCAAATGCTGTTCACAGTGCCGATCCTGGCCTGTCCCATGGCACTGGCGAGGCGGAAGTTGCCTTGCTTGAGCAAGTGCTCGCGTACTCGTTCCCGTAATTCGGTGGCAGCCTTTTTCGTGAAGGTTGTGGCAATCACACCAGAGGGGCGAACTTCGCTCTCATTCAATTCCTGATGCAGAAGCTCGGTTAGCCGGTGGGTCTTTCCGCTGCCGGCACCGGCGCTGATAAAGGTGATTCTTGCGTTCATCCTGGAATGCATGTCAGCCCTCCCACCCGGCCAGAGACCAATAGTCGTTGTACGATTCGTTGAGTATTTCCGTGGCCATTGCCTCTGGCGGCGGCGCGGATTCTTCGGTAGGCTGGGTACGTTCAAGGACGACTTCGAAGCGCCCGGCATGGATTTGGTCGACACGCCAACGCCAGGTTCTCAGAAAGCGCTCCCACAGTTGGGCGGTGCTCTCTCCGCTCTCAGACTGGACGACCTCGGCGTCCGGAAAGAAGCGTTCATCGGGGGCGAAAAAGCGGGCGCGGTCGAGAATGTAGTAGGCGATTGATGGCCACGCCCCTTTTTCTTGCCGCAACAATTCGGCATAGATGGCAAGTTGCAGGTGACGATTTTCCTTGAGCTTTTCTGGATATTTCTTGATTCCGGACCACTTCATGTCGACGATGGCCCGGTCGCCCCGGGCGTTTTGCATTACTAGGTCAGCCGAGCCTGCCAACTCGCCACCTTCAAATTGGCCGGAGACCACCTGTTCTGGAACCACCTTAACTGTGCCAGCCCGGCCAACCTGCTCGCGTAAAGTGCGCATGGACCGATGCAGATGGAACCGGAAATTATCGAGATCGGCTCCCCTGCCCGGTATCCGCAGTATTGCTCCTTCCTGATCGATGATTTCTGCAAAAGCCTTAGTAAACCAGGCATCGAATTCGGCATCCGATATGACTAGCGAATCTGGACGCAGGAAATACCGCTCAACCAGGCCGTGCGCAAGATTGCCCATAATTCGGAAGTCGCCTCCAACACTGACGAGGCGGGACGGGCGCAAGGCGGCCGGATAATGAAGAAGCCACTGATAGGGATTGAAGAGCAGCAACTCCAAACTAGAGAATGATTCCTTCTCCCGAAGCGATACAGAAACCTCGTCCGGTAGCTTCCACCAGCGCTTGGCCGCTGGCAGCGGAACCGGAGTCACGGCGACCATCGCTTCACCGCCCAATCGGAGCAGTTCTTCGAGTCGCTTCACCTTCGGCTGCTCGACAACCGCGCATATCATCTGCCACAGCGGATGAACTTCCTCGCCAGGCGGCGGCAAAACAAGCACCAGTTGCTCCCTGGCAGCCATCACAGGACGAAGCCACTCCTTTGCAACCCGGTCAAGCCGGTCAGAAACATCCGGGAGCGCCACGCCAGCATCTTTCAGGGCGCGAATCTCACTGGAGGACCAGGGGTCGCTGCCTGGCAGCGAAGGCATGGCCAATTGCCACCATATGATCCGCTGGGTAGGATCAACCACTGCGCCGGGTTGGGTTACCGCTTGTTGGGCACCGACTTCTGCCGGCCAGAGCTGGTTGTCAGAACCTTTGGCAGTCGCCTGGGCGACCAGCTTCTGAAGTTGGCGCGGACGAATGTCGCTTATTCCCTGCGCCATGAGCCCCTTCAGGGAGTCGAGACTGGCTTTGCATTGCCCATATCCGGCATGGAAGGCGAGACGCTTCGCGTCATCGATTTCCCCGAGGCGCAGCCGGAAGAATTCGGCAAGCCGACTGACCCGTTCGATGACGGCATCGATTTTTGCCCCTTCCTCTGCCTTGAATCTGACATGCTCGATCCAGATCGCAATCTGTTCTCGAACCTTCGACGCCCGCTCATCCCCATAGTGGGCGTCAATCTCATCGAGAGTGCGCTGCCAGTACTCGCCGCCGATACCAGGCGCATCAGCAACCTTCTCGGCAAGCTTGCGGCGGGCAAAACCGGGGATCGGGCACACTGGATGTGTGAGAAATTGCACCAGCGCATAGTAGTTGAGGGGATTCCACAGAAGTTCCATCGTCAACGGCAACACCTGCAAGGCTGGCCGAAAGGCGCTGGCCTCGTTGAGCCCCTGGCGCGGTCTGTTGGAGGATGCCAAATGCGCGTCGAGACGCGTCCCGTCCCCCCCGGAGACAATCAATGTCGGGCGCTCGTCTTCAAGCTGTGAAGCCATCCAGTGCGCTGCCAATGCACGGGTTTCAGCTTGTACAACGACGACCGATCCGTCCTCTTGCCAAGCGATCTTGGTTGTCGTTTGGCCAGCGGTAGCCGCTTTCAGACCGGTCTGCAAGGCACCGAGGAGTCCGGCTCCATCCCCATCAGGTTCGGCAACCTCTGCCACGGGAAACTCGGACAGCACCGCTTGCCATCGGGCCGGTAGACTGGCCACGGGATCGATCAGTCGAACATGGTCGATCTCCAGCTTGCGCCGTTGCAGTGCGGCTTTGACAATTTTCAGTCGCTGTCCAATATTCGGTGACACCTCGGTCTTGGCAATCGATTCAATTTCTGCCAGGTCTCGGAGTCGCTTCGGCGCACTGTCCGGCATACCACCATCCCAGCCGAACAATGCCCACTGATCTCGCCAGTCGAGCAGGCAGGCTGCCGTGCCTAGCGAGTCAACCAAGAAGCTCTGATGGTAAAAGCGATGATCGGCATCGAGCGCTTGTAGACAATTCCGGTACTGGACAATGCGCTCAGCTTGCGATGGGTGGAGAGCCATCAGGCCTAGTTGGGTTTCGAGAAGGGCTAGGAATCCCAACGGCCCGAGAACCGATTCTCCCAGCGTGTTTCCCGGCTGCGTGGCCCGTTGGCCATCGAGATGCCAACCGAAAATGATGTTTCGTCCTCTCACTTTTTCTCCCTAATCTTCCCGACGACTTTGTTGCCTGTACGGGGTTCAAAACCCAGGATACCTTCGGAAGTAGTACTCCTCTTCTGCATTCGTCTCCGAATCATACATATCGCCCAGACACCAAGAACCCGCCGTGGCCAAATCGTCGGCCATCTCCTCTATCACGCCGCGCAACTCCAGCGGTGCGAGCCAGCGTGCCGGGATTTGGGACAGACCCAGCATCGCCCCCAACAGATGTCCGGCGATCAGTCCGGTAGAATCGCTGTCTCCGTCGTGATTGACGGCCATCGTGACGCCGTCCTCGAAGTTCGTCGCCTTGAGGGCGCTATACACACCGATGGCCAGGGCCTCTTCGGCAACCCACCCTCCTCCCAGTTGCTGGATGGCATCCGATGGGGCCGCGCCGGAGAAATATAGACTCCGTGCCTTTTCCAATGCCGCAAGGGTTTCCTCGTGAAACTGTCTTGCTTTGAGCAAGGGGATTGCGTGGTCGATGGCGGACAGTAAGTCGGAGCCGTCGAGTAGGTCAAAGACAAGGGCGGCCATGACTCCAGCAGCCAGGAAGCCCGTCGGATGGCCGTGCGTCAGCGCGGCTGCGTCACAGCCAAGGTCAAAGGCATGCTGGAAGTTTTCTGATCGGGCATCGGGGTTCGATTGGGTCAGGGCATGAAAGATCATGCCAATCGGTGCGATCCGCATGATCCCACCACATCCCTTGCTGTTGTTCTGGGCCGGTTTGCCAATCTCGGAAGTGTCGCGCAGAGACTCGATGCAGGTTCGACCGGGAGACCGCCGGGCGAACAGATCCTTCTGTTCGATGAGCCACCCATCCAGAAATGATATTTCGCTCTCGGGCAGCCGCTCTCCCTGGGTATGGAGCCATCGCAGATACGATCGATGCAGGACGCTAGGGACGTGGCATAACCCGCGCAGCGTCTCACGAACATAGGCGCGCAACGCGCCTTCCGCGGTAAACAGCGTCATCTGCGTATCGTCTGTGATCGCTCCCAGTTTCCCGTACAGCGATACTGGTA
>CAVZNE010000343.1:0-17539 GCA_963776445.1 Terriglobales bacterium | reverse complement strand
CCCACTGCATGACGTCGGCGTTTAGCTGAAGTCGGCCCTTGCTCACCAGCAGTCCGATCTCCCATGGAGTGATCGCAGAGACGTAGAGGCAATTCTGCTGAGCAGATGCATCAATCGAGGCGCGCGCCTTGCTTCCCAGCGATCCGTATCCTTCCACAAGCCACAACAGAACATGCGTATCGATCAGCAGGCACAAATGCCGCTCCTGCTCAGGCAGTGGACTCACTTCATTGCCTCCCACTCCACATCAATAGGCGAAATAATGTCGCCCATGTAGAGCACACTACCCTTCATTGACCCGAAGAGAGTCTCTTCAACTGGCGGCATGGGCACCACTTGGGCCACTGCGCGTCCATGTTTGGTAATGACCAGAGTCTGGCGCTGCTCGGAGACTTGATCCAGCAGTTTGAGGCACTTCGACTTGAACTCCCCGGCTGCAATAGTGGACTGCATCGCAATTCCTCCCATAGTCACCGACCATGGTCGCATTATAGCGCAATTCGACCCGATCAAATCGCTCAGTCTTCGCGATTCTCGGCTGGGCAAGTGACTCTCTGACTCAATCGAGGAGGAAGAAACTCCTACAATACAAGCACGGCATCTGACGTCCCAGGCAGGAGAAGAGACAGTGGACAATTACACGCGGGTTCTTTCAAAACTAGAGGATTTCCCTTCCTTCGAGGAGCTGGCGGCTCTGATTGCGGCCGAGCATCCGGAGTACGGGCTGACGATCGAAAGCGGCGGCGAGGAGGAGTGGGAGACGCTTCTGGTTGCCAGCGTGGACGGCGTTGAAGTGGCGTTGATCGAACGCCACCCGGTCACGGAAGGCTCCATCGGGGAAGACGAGATTGCGGATCTGATCGAGGACCTGCGGGATTGCAGGCCGGAAAGCGGCGTGGCCTGGCTGGAGGAGTACCTGGCCGAGGTCAAGATGGTCTATACCTTCCAGCCGCTGCAAGGAGCGGATTTGGTGGACGGCGGCAACGCGCTGCATGGGCTGCGCTCGGCGCTGTGGGAGCGCGGAGGGTCCATAATTCAGGCGGACAACGAAGGGTTCACGAACGAGGAGGGCTTCCATATTGTGTGGCAGTTTTCCGATTCGGTGTCGGGGCCGTGGGATATGGGCGTCATGCAAGATGGCACCTGGCACCACTTCAAGATGGATTTGGGCGACCCCGATCACCGGGAGGCGTTTCAGGAAGGCGAAGTGCCGGGGGATGTGTCCGAAATTCGGACATAGGAACACAAAAGACATGCAGTTAGGTGTTTATCCGCTTGTGTGTTTAGGTGTTTGGGTGTATATATGGGGATGGAGGGTTCTTATGTCGGCTGCCACCACCCGCTGGAATCTCGTTGTCTCCAAAGAAACGGACAAATCGTTGCGCCAGTTTCTTGCCGACGAAGGCGGCGGGAAAAAGGGGGATCTGTCACGATTTGTGGAAGAGGCCGTCAGAAAACAGATATTTGACACAACTCTCAGGGCTGCGAGGGAGCAAAACGCGAACGTGGACCCCGAGGAACTCGACGCGGCAATTGAGGAATCCCTGGCCTGGGCGCGAGCGCGGCTGCGCTGATGCTGGTTCTCCTGGACAGTAACGTCTTCATCAGCGCTCTGCTGAACGCCAACGGGCTTCCGGCACGCATCGTCGACACATGGCTCAGCGGAAGGTTTCGATTGCTAACCTGCCAGCACCAGATCGATGAGATCCGCGAGGCCTGCCGCAATCCGAAGTTTCGCGAGAAGCTTCAACCTCATCGGGTAGGGACGATGCTCAATCATCTCTACGGAGCTTCCGTTTGGCAGGGACCGCTGCCGCACAGGCATGAGGCCGCCGATCCAACCGACAGCTTTCTCCTGGACCTGATCGAGGCCGCACAACCCGATTATGCCGTCACTGGCGACAAACGCTCGGGACTGCTGCAAGTGGGTAAACTGGGCCGCACGAAGATCGTGACCGCCAGCGCATTTTGCGCGGAAGTGCTGCAACTGTAAAGTGGCGGATGGCCCTTCCTTTTGCCTTTCGCCCGCATTGTGCCAGCCATCACCCCCAAGGCTGCGTTCCATACCCTAAAATTGGTGTGAGGAGTCCTGAAAAATGTCTCGTAAAGCAATGATTGCCGCCAATTGGAAGATGTTCAAAACGCCAGCCGAAGCCAAGGCTTTTGTCGATGCCTTTTTGCCCCTCGTTGCCGGTCACGACCGCGATGAGATCGCATTGTTTCCCTCGCCGGTGCTGCTGCCGACGGTGATTGAAGCCGCCAAGGGCTCGAACGTCCTGATCGGCGCGCAGAATATTCACTTTGCCAAAGAGGGCGCCTTCACCGGTGAGACCTCCATTGGCCAACTCAAGGCCGTGGGCGGAACGCATACGCTGATCGGCCACTCCGAGCGCCGCCAGTATTTTGCGGAGACCGACGAGATCGTCAACAAGAAGCTGCATGCGGCGCTGGAGAACGGCATTGTTCCCGTGGTGTGCGTGGGCGAAGTGCTGGCCGACCGCGAAGCGGGCAAGACCGCCGACGTGCTGAAGACCCAGATCGCCGGAGCTTTTGCGGGCATCACCGCCGCGATTGCCGCGCCGATCGTCATCGCCTATGAGCCCGTTTGGGCCATTGGCACCGGCAAGACCGCGACGCCCGAGATGGCCGTTGACGCGCACAAGATCATCCGCGCCGAAGTGGCCAAGCTGCTGGGCGACGAGGTTGCGGCGGCCGTGCGCATTCTTTACGGCGGCAGCGTGAAGCCCGACAACGCCCACGCGCTGATCGGCGAGGAAGAGATTGACGGCGCCCTGGTGGGCGGCGCCAGCCTGAAGCCCGATTCGTTCGCGGCCATCGTCAAGTACTAGCAGCGATTGCGTTTGAACTCTTCGGCCGCATGCCAACACCGCCTCCAACCAGGGGCCGGGCTTGCGGCCGAAGCTGTTTTTGGACGGAACCGCGGCAGGCGACCGGCCGTATCATGATGCATGGCTCAGCGAGATCTGTATATTGACCGCCTGCGCACGGTGTTGACCGCCTTGGTCGTACTGCATCACACGTCGATTACGTACGGCGCCTCGGGCGGGTGGTTTTGGCAGGAGATCAAACCCTCCGGCACACCTTCCAGCCTGCTGCTGACCCTGTTCACCGCGACCAACCAGGCCTATTTCATGGGCTTTTTCTTCCTGCTGGCGGGATACTTTACGCCGCCATCGCTGGAGCGGAAGGGGTACGGGCACTTCCTTGCCGACCGCTTCCTGCGCCTGGGAGTGCCGCTGCTGGCGTTCGGGCTGCTGCTGGGGCCGCTGACCGCGGCGATGGTGAATTCTGCGCAGGGCGACGGATTCTGGCCGTGCATTGCATGGCTGTGGCGCCACCATCGGTTCATCAACGGACCGCTGTGGTTTGCTCAGGCGCTGCTGCTGTTCAGTTTGGGCTACTGCGCGTGGCGCAAGGCTTTTGGCGCACCGCTGGCTGAGACGCTACGGACGGACAAGCCGGTTCCGGCGTATCGCTGGTGGCTGTTGAGCGCAGTGGGCGTGGGCGTCGCCGCACTGGCGATACGGCAAGTGGTTCCGACCGGGCAGAATGTTTTCGGACTGCAACTCGGCTTTTTCGCCAGTTACATCTTTCTGTTTGCGGTGGGCATTGCCGCGTGGCGCAATGACTGGCTGAAGAAGCTGAGCTGGACGGATGCGCGGCCCTGGGTGATGACTCTGTTCGTTGCATGGCCCTGCCTGCCGGCGGGCATTGCGGTGGCTATCGCATCGGGCGGGCTGAAAACTTCAAACTTCTCCGGCGGCCTGTCGTGGACCGCGATTTTGTACGACTTCTGGGAGCCGTTTGTGGCCTGGGGGCTGATCGCCGCGTGGCTGCTGGTGTTTCGCGCGCGGATGAACCAGCCGTCGGGGGTGTGGACGTGGCTCGGACGGCGCGCCTATGCGGTCTACATCATCCATCCGGTGGTGGTAGTGGGCATCAGCTTGTTGCTGCACGGATGGGTTGCGCCGGCGCTGGTCAAGTTTGGGGTGGCGGGTTCGCTGGCTTGCATCGGGTGCTGGCTGGCAGCCGATCCGCTGGTACGAATGCCGGGAGTGAGACGCGTTGTTTAGGGCTCTGGCTCGGGAGCGGTTCGTGGTTTCCCAGGTCTGAAAATCCAGACCTGGGGCACCCATATTCTTGGCTGGTTAAACGTGGGCCATCCGGCGCACGGCAATGCAGTCGAATAAATCCGGATTCTGCGAGAATTTTCTAGTCGAACTGTCCTACGACAGCGGGTTGTCCATTGAGGTTGATCTGATGCCCTGTGTATTCGGTTGAGGACACTTCGGGGCCATTGACCTCGACCGCCATTCCAACCGCGATGGCTGAAAAGCTGCTGTTTGTGGTGTTCGTAATGGTGGTTGCGTTTGCGGTATTGATGGATTCGCTGCCGGAGCTGGTTTCGATCGTCAAGATACCATTTTCAACAGCCGTTATCGGCCCAAAATAGATGGTTCCCTGGGTTGCGGTTTGAATTCCCCCGGTGGTGAAGATGTTGGTTGGCGGCACGGGGATAAAGGCAAGATCGACAGCATCCAGTTGCCCGCTGGAGACAGTACCCAGTGCGGCGACCCAGCCACCCACTGCCGCGGTGCTTGCGGTTGCAGTGGTTGTGTACTGATAGGTTGTGCCTGAGATCGTATCAATCGTGATCTCGGTTCCATCCGACTGCTTCAAAACGAAAGTGCCGTTTGTCGAGTTCACGCTGACAACTGTGCCTTCAGGCGCGGAACCGCTGCTGCTGCTACTGGTAATGGTCAGAGAAATCGAACTCGATGTGCTGGAGGCATAGCTGGTGCTGCCGCCGTAGGACGCCGTGATCGAATAGCTGCCCGCGGTACCGAAGGATGTGGTCAGAGTTGCCGTGCCGCTGCTCAAGGTTGCCGTGCCGAGAGAGGTTGACCCATTGTAAAAAGTCACTGTACCGCCAGCCGCAGAAGGAGATACGGTCGCGGTCAGCGAAATATTCGTTCCTGCAGTTGTTGTGGCGCTGGAAGATGAAAGCGATATGGTCGTGGCGCTCGCCGTGGTAGCCGTGGTAGCCGTGCTTCCAGATCCACTGCTTTTACCGGACCCGCATCCGATAAAAGAAAATGCCGTACAAGCAGCAATGCTGTAAATGGCGAAGGCTCTGACGTTTCTGCGATTCAAATCAATTCCCTTTCAGGCATCCTGTGCACTGTGTTGCTGGGTGAATTCAACTCCGATGGCTAGCGCGGATTCTTTCTTCGTTGCTGCCTTCGCGTTGGTATTCCGCTGTTGGGTGATATGCCTGATTGGACGCGCAACTTCCTGAAATGTGATTACCGGGGCTCTCTCAATGCTGCACACGCCACCGCAACCTCGCGATTTGCCTCGAGTTCCGCTCAGTGTGCGCCGGGTACTGCAAGGTGCCCCAAGTCTCGGCTGTGTCAAGTCTCGGGACATGGTTTACATTTTGTCTCCAGACATCCTTTACAGTTTTCCGATGCCGGGATGAAAATCGATTTGGTCGAGCCGGATATCTACGGCTTGCGCGAGAAGTGGAAGACAGAGGGCGGCAGTTCCTTGCCGTGGTCCTCGTAGCTCCACGCCTCGTCATGATGGTCGGCGTCGATGAAGGTGATGACCAAGCCCACCATATGCCCATCGCCGGGACCGATGTTGGTTCCATCCTTGAAGCGGAATGCGACCTGGTTCGGCGCGGGGGCGGGAATCATCTGCATCCGGGGCTGGTTGCGAGAAGCGCAGTAGTGAGTGGCGAGCAGCGTTGGGCCGTCGGGGTGGAACATGGTGACCATCTCCTCTGGCGTGTCCTTGCCCAGCAGGTGCATGATGGCCGACCCGCCGCCGGTCATGCGGACTTCAAGCGTGGATTCGAACTTCTTGCCGCCCTCTTCCATGCTGGCCTGCCATTGGCCGACGAGCGTGCGGAGCTGCTGCCACTCGGGCGAGTTGGGCGCGGCGACGTGCTTCATCTCCATGGTTTCGACCGGCTTCTGCGGCTGGGTGGGCTGCTGCGCGAGCGCGGCTGCCGGGAAGACGGCAAACGCGAACAGCGCGACGGTAGCGATTTTGGGATTCATAGGACCTCCGAGAATCATTGTGAGTGGCGGGGCGGGCGGCGTCAATGGGCGATGAACGGGGCACAGCTCCTGTTCCTGTGATGAGTGGGCCACGGCACGTGGGGAGGGAAATCTTCTGCAACGCACGAAGGGCGGGTTTGTTGTTTCTGCTCTCCCAGGTGCCGGAAGCGGGACTTGGGGAACCCGACAACTGCCCGGGTGGATGCGCTACCGGCAGTTCGACTCCCCTCCCCGGTCCCCGAAAGCGAGGGACTGCGGGCACCCTCAACTTGGTTTGAAGAGATCACTGGGACCGGGGGCACCCGCCAACAAGCTCTGCAGATTATATTCTGGGCTCTGGTCTTGGAATGAACGAGGCAAAATGTTTGCGGCTTGAGCTTTAGGAGAGTATTCTCTTGGTGCAGGAAAAGAAAATGTCGATTTCCGTGTAAAGATGAGTCATTTAGACGCACGGGCATCTATCCAGTAGGCCCCCGCGATGCCATTGCTAATAAATTTGAAGGATTTTGCTGGCCCGCTGGTCTCGATCTTCGCGGCCTTTATATCGATATTGTTCTTTGTAATGAGTTTTCGCCATTCCAAAAGGATGGCGGATCGCTCACTTAACCTAGAAGCAGATAAAATGCTGCTCGATATAGATCGGCAAATGATCGCGGACCCGAGACTTTGGGCATTTTACGACGACCACCTAGTCAGTCGCGACCCTGAACTGAACGAAGGATCGTTGCGTTTCCGAGCAAAACTGGAGGCATTTGCATATCTACAACTAAATATGTTTGAGGTCGTTCTTTTCGAGCTTCCAGAAACTGCAGACGGAGAGAAGCGCAACGCAGCAAAGATTTGGTACGCCTACTTCTATGACACCCTTTCACGTTCAAGCACAATGCGCTCACTTCTAGAAACCCCTAATGCCAGTTTGATATTTAGTCCGGTATTGTTGACTCTTTATAATCGGTGGAAGAGGGACTCCACGGCAGTTTCGAACCAATCGGGCGGGTAACCCAAGTGCCGGGAAAAGTGAGAACAACCACTTAAGCTGGATGCTGACCTTGCCCTCAGATTGCGTATCCCTTAACTGGCCGGTTTTGGGGGATGTTCATTGATCCCCGTCGTCGTCGAGGCTGTGGGAGTGTGGGAATCGCGCAGCGATTTCCATACTTCCACAGCCTTTTTCATGCGGCAGCTTTGAGTTGCTCCTGCTGCCAGAGTTGTTCGAACTCAGCCGGACTGCGATAGCCGAGCGTCGAGTGCATGCGTGTTCGGTTATACCAGAGCAGCCACGCCAGGGTTTCATCCTTGGCCTCGCGGATCGTTTGAAAGCGCTGGCCATGCAGTCGTTCCACCTTCAGTGAACTGAACAACGTCTCCGAGCAGGCGTTGTCCCAGCAGTTGCCCTTGCGGCTCATCGATGGCGTAATGCCATGCTCCTTGAGTACCTTGCTGAAATCATCGCTGGCGTATTGGCTGCCGCGGTCGCTATGAAAAAGCAGCCCTGCGTTCTTGCCTGGATTGCGCCCGAACCAAGCCATCTCCAGTGCATCGATCACCAGATTGCGCTGCATGTCGGGCCGCATCGACCAGCCCACCACTTTGCGGCTGAACAGGTCGATCACCACAGCAAGAAACAGCCAGCCTTCGTCGGTCGCGATATAAGTAAAATCACCCACCCACGCCACATTGGGCGCGGCTACGGTGAAGTTGCGATCGAGCACGTTCGGTGCTATCGGCAGATCGTGCCGACTGTCTGTCGTGATGACGCGGAATTTCCGTTTGCCGCGAGCTTGAATGCCGTGCTTCTGCATCAGGCGCTGCACCCGCTGCTTGCCCACGCGAATGCCTTGCGCCCGCAGTTGCCGCCAGATGCGCGGCCAACCGTAGGCTCCGCGATTCTCCGCATAGGCTGCGCTGATGTGGACCAAGAGTGCTTCATCGCTCAGGTGGCGGCGCTGAGCAATATGTACGCGCCGCGCCAGGTGTTCATGGTAGCCAGAGACGCTCACCTGCAGCACCCGGCACTGCACACAGATCGGCCAGACCAGCTTGTGGCGCTGAATAAAGGCGTACTTCATCGCTGGCCCTTCGCGAAGTACGCCGTCGCTTTTCCCAGGATGTCGCGCTCCATCGTCACGCGCGCCAATTCCGCACGCAGGCGGCTGATCTCCATCTGCTCGGCGGTTACCAGAGACCTGCTGCTGGCGCCCTTCAAGCTTCCTGCGCGGTGCGCCTTGACCCAGTTGCCCAAGGTCTGCTCAACCACTCCCAGACTGCGTGCTGCCGATGCCTGGCTCTGGCCCGACTCGACTAGCCGCACCGCCTCCTGCTTGAACTCCAGCGTGTAACGTCCCCGCGTTGCCTTCGTCATCTTCGCTTCCCTTTCGCATTAGAACAGCTCGCTAAGGGATACGTTTCGCGCGGGTAAGGTCATGCCCCAGGTGCCTCGCGAGACACCTGGGGCATCCAGCTTAAGTGGTTGGAGCAGATGAGTCCCGAAGTTATTTCATCGGGTCGGCGGGGAGGGTCCAGCCTTCCTTTTCGCCCTTGTTCTGCTCTTTGAGCCAGACGAGGAGGGGCTGGAAGTATTCGATGATGGCGGAGGCGTCGGCCTGGTCGGTTCCGGTCATGGCTTTGAGGGCTTCAGGCCAGGGCTTGGAGCGGCCCAGTTCCAGCATGGCGTTCAACTTTGCGCCGGCTTCCTTGGATCCATAGACGGAGCAGCGGTTGAGAGGGCCCTGATAGCCCGAGGCCTGGCACATGGCACGGTAGAACTGGAACTGGTAGACGCGGGCCAGGAAGTAGCGCATGTAGGGCACGTTGCCGGGGATGTGGTACTTTGCGCCGGGGTCGAAGTCGGCCTCAGTGCGGGCCACAGGCGGGGCGATGCCCTGATACTTTTCGCGCAGAGCCCACCAGGCGGCGTTGTAGTGCTCGGGCGTGACCTGGCCGGAGAAGACCTGCCAGCGCCACTTGTCGATGAGCAGGCCGAAGGGCAGGAAGGCGATCTTGTCGAGAGCCGTGTGCAGCAGGAGCGGAATGTCGGCGCTCGGGGGCGGGATCTGGTCGATGAGGCCCAGCTTTTTGAGGTAGTCCGGGGTGACGTTGAGGGCGATGGCGTCGCCGATGGCCTCGTGGAAGCCGTCGTTTGCGCCGTCGCGGAAGAAGAAGGGCTGGTTGCGATAGGCCATCTGGTAGTAGTTGTGGCCCAGCTCGTGATGGACGGTGACGAAATCGTCCGACGTAGGCTGGAAGCAGGCCTTGATGCGCACGTCGCGGACGTTGTCGATGTCCCATGCGCTGGCGTGGCAGACTACGTCGCGGTCGCGGGGATGGGAGAGCATGGAGCGCTTCCAGAAGGTGGCGGGCAGCGGGTCAAAGCCGAGGGACTTGTAGAAGCCCTCGCCGTACTGCACCAGATGGGGCGCGTCGGTGTTGCGGGCCTTGAGGATTGCTCCGAGATCGTAGGGCAACGGGCTGGCGGGCGGGGCGACGACGTCGTAGATGTTGCCCCACTCCTGCGCCCAGGGGTTGCCGAGCAGATGGCCGGGGATCATGCCGTCGGGACGGCGGGCGGCGTCGCCATACTTCTCAATGAGCTTGCGGCGGACGTAGGTGTGCAGTTCGCGATAGAGGGGCTCGACCTGGGTCCAGAGGCGCTCGATTTCAGCCTGGAACTGGTCGGGGGTCATGTCGTACTGGGAGCGCCAGAGAGAGCCGGTATCGGCAAAGCCAAGCTCGCGCGCGCCCTGGTTGCTGAGCTGGGCGAGACGGGCGTAGTTGGGGCGCATGGGCGCTCCGACCGCGTGCCAGCCAGCCCAGAGAGCGGCCAGTTCCTTGGGGTCGCGGCTGTGGGCCATTTTGACGCCGATTTCGTCGATGCCCAGGCAGTGGTCGGGATCGGCGTCGGGGCAATACTTGCCACGGCCATAGGCGGCGTCGAGCTCGGCGGCCTTCTGGGTGGTTTCAGCGCGCAGGGCGGGATCGGAAGGCGCTGGGACCACGCTGAGCTTGAGCAGGAGCAGCTTGCGGGCCGCGTCGGGAGGCAGCGTGAGGCCGTCGAAACGGCGCGCTTCGCCGATCAGCGCGGTTTGCCGGGCAATCTGCCGGTCCTCAGCCTGGGCCAGCAGGGCCACCGTGTCGTCGGTAATGAAGGTCTCTTCCACCCACTGGGCGCGGTTCACATCGATGCTGATGGAGTTGAGTTCCTTTTCCGCACTGTCGAGGAAGGCGAGCGCTTCGGCGACGGTGGGCTTGGCGGCGGGCGCGGTTTGCGCGGGGACGGCGGGAACGCAGAAAAGCAGGCTGGCAACGGCCAGCAAAGAGACGGGGAGACAACGGATTCTAAGGGTCATGACAAGGGGAAATATACTGCATTGCGCTGGATGCGGGAAGTGCGGAGAAGCAGCTTTGATGGCTGGGCTGCGCGGGGCAATCGCATGAAGGTGTTTCGGTGTCGAGGAAAAGTCTCAGCGCGGCCCTCCGGGACGCGAGACACACGATCGGGATGCTATCCCAGGGTTCCGCTCCGCTCCACCCTGGGCTATTCTCACATCTTCCCTCCGGGAAGACCGCAGTTGATCCTCCCTTTGGCAGTGGACAGAGCCCTGTTGAAGAACAAAGGCATTCCTGCAATGCCCTGCTGAGCTGCGGGATGCTGGGAGTGAAGGCAGGCGGGTGACTTAGAATGGAGCCGCCGCCGGGGGTGGTAGAGCGAGGAGCGTACAGATGCCGCACAAAAAATTCGCATCCACGGCCGCTACGACGCCGCCGACAGTTTCAGGGCGGTGGATACTGGCAGCGGCAGGGCTGGCCATTGCGGCCGCAGCGGTGTGCAGCTGGGGCGTGCTGTGCCTGCTGTTCTGGCAAGGAAGCTGGCAGTTGCTTTATCGACCCACGAGTGAGGTGACGCGCACGCCGGCCAGCGTGGGGCTGGCATTCGATTCCATCGGGCTGGCAACCACGGAAGCGGGCGAAGCGAGGCTGCGGGGCTGGTGGATTCCGGCCGCGGCGGACTCCCACTATGGCCGTTATACGGTGCTTTTTCTGCATGGGCAGGACGGCAACCTGAGCGACACGGTGGAGGCGGTGGCCGCGCTGCATGCGGTGGGCGTGAACGTGCTGGCTATCGATTATCGCGGTTACGGACAGAGCCAGTTTGCCAAACCCAGCGAGGCGCATTGGCGCGAGGACGCGGAGAGAGCGCTCCAGTACCTGACCGGGACGCGGCATGTGGACGCCGGGTCGATCGTGTTGGACGGCCGGGAGTTGGGCGCCAACCTGGCGCTGGAGATGGCCGCGCAGCACACGGAGCTGGCCGGGGTGATTTTGCGGCAGCCGCTGGAAGGGCCGGCGCAGGCGATCTTCAACGATGCGCGCGCGCGGCTGGTTCCGGCGCACGCGCTGGTGCAAGACCGGTTCGATTTGAATGGGCCGGCGGCGCAATTGCGGATTCCGTCGGTGTGGTTTTATGAGACGGCGGCGCCGGGACAGATGAGCTTGCCGGAGATGCCGGATGCTTTCCGGAAAGTTACCGGGCCGAAGATGCTGGTTTGGCTGACGGAGTGGCCGCATCGGGAGAAGGACGGTGAGGATGTTATTGCGCGCTGGTTGGGGGATCTGCCTAACCGGGGGCGCAATTTGCCGGTCTGCCAGTTTGGGAGCGGGTTCGCTTGTTAGTGCCGAGTTAGCTGCATTGCTTTCCCACCCATTCCGCGATGAAACTTCGGAATGGATGGGGCACCCAGTTTTGTGCCGGGTGGGAGTAAAAGCTATGCTGACTTACTAGCTTTCTGACTTAGTAACTTCGTGAGCGACCGGGGCGCTTGCGTGGCGGGGGATATCGCGGTGCAGGGCCTTCACATGGTAGCCGGCGCGCTGGAGTTCCTGGGCCATTTCCTCGGCCATCATCACGCTGCGGTGCTGGCCGCCGGTGCAGCCGAAGGCCACGGTGAGGTAGCTCTTGCCTTCCTCGACGTAGTGCGGCAGCAGGTAAAGCATGAGATCCATCACCCGGCAGAGAAACTCTTTGGTCTGGGGAAAGCCGCGCACATAGGCGGCCACCCCAGGGTCAAGGCCGGTGAGCTTGCGAAACTCCGGCACAAAGTGGGGATTGGGCAGGAAGCGGACATCGAAGACCATATCCGCATCCAGGGGCACGCCATTCTTGAAGCCGAAGCTGAGGCAGGAGACGAGCAGTTGCCGGACTTCGCCCTCATGGCCAAAGCGGTTCTGCATGTTGGCGCGCAGCTCATGGACGTTGAAGTTGGAAGTGTCGATCAGGGTGTCTGCGACATTGCGGATGGGGTCGAGCAGTTGGCGCTCTTCCACGATGGAGCGGGCCACGGTCTCCGATTTTCCCAGGGGATGCGGACGGCGGGTCTCGGAGTAACGGCGGACCAGGACGGCGTCTTGCGCGTCGAGAAAAACGACGCGAGTGGGCAGGAGTTTCTTTACGCTTTTGAGGATATCGGGGAGGCGGTCAAGGGTGGGCCCTTCGCGCACGTCGACCACGATGGCCGCCCGTTGAATTTCGGCGGACTTGCCAACCAGGCCGGCAAAATCGGGGAGCAACTCCAGGGGCAGGTTGTCTACGGCGTGAAAGCCGAGGTCTTCAAAAGCCTTGAGAGCGGAGGCCTTGCCGGCGCCCGAGATTCCGGTGACGATGACCAGTTCCTTGGCCTGCCGCTCCACTGGTTTCGATGTTTTGGCGTCTGCTTGGGGTTCCGCATCAGAAGGCGTCATGCGCTCATGCTACACCGAAGCAGGCCCCTGGTCAGTGACACTTTCAGCATCATTTTGCGCGCGCGGCGACCAGAAGCCCCGTTCCACGAGTTTGAGCGCCCGGGCCGGTTCCAGCGCATGGGAGAAATAGAATCCCTGGCCTAGTTCGCACCCCATGCCGCGCAGGACATCCAACTGGGCGGCTGTCTCAATTCCCTGCGCAACCACCTGGATGCCCAGGGTTCTGCCCAGGCGAATCAGGGACTCGAGAAGCGCCAGTTGGCGGCTGGCGCCGGTGGAGGCGGCCGTCAGCTTGGGGGCAATCTTGATCATGTCGATGGGCAGCCGCACCAAGTGGTTGAGCGGGGCCAGCGTGGAGCCGAAGTTGTCGATCGCAATCCGCACATTGCAGTCGACCATACGCTGCAGGATGACCACGGCCGCATCGGGATTTTCGTTCAGAGTGGTCTCGGAGACCTCAAACAACAGGCGCGCGGGATCGACCCCGGTCTCCGCGAGCACCAATCTCAACTGCTCAACCATATCCGGGTGATAGAACTGCCGGTGAGACACATTGACGGTCATGACCAGATCATTGGCGGGCAGAGCGCCAGTCCAGTTGCGCAACTGTCGGCAGACCGTATCCACGGTTTCCCGGCCAATGCCGATGGACAGGCCGGTGTCTTCGGCGATGGACAGCAGATCGCGGAAACTGTCCATGGAGCCGTCTGTCCGGCGCCATCGGAGCAGCGACTCGAAGCCCTCAAGCCTGCCGTTCTGTAGCTTGTAAAACGGCTGATACCAAAGCTCGAACTGCCGCTTGTCGAGCACATGGCGCAGTTCCCGCTCGCGCTCCTGCTGGCTGGAGAAGTTAACCTTCAAGTGTTTGTCGAAGACTTCAAATCGCCCGCCGCCCGCATCTTTGGCGCGATACATGGCATAATCCGCGTCCCGGACGAGCGATTCGGCGGCGGAGTGATCGGGACCGGCCATGGCAGCGCCAATGCTGGCGCCGGCGTGGACGGAGTGGCCGAAGATGTCAAATGGCCGATCCATTTCGCCCAGGACGCGACTGGCCACGATGTTGAGGTCGGCAATAGCCAGGATGTTTTCGACCAGCACGGCAAACTCGTCGCCGCCCAAGCGGGCTGCCGAGTCCTGGGGACGCAGCGCGGCGCGCAAGCGCTGGGCCACCTCCACCAGCAACGCGTCACCGGCAGCATGGCCCAGTGAGTCGTTGATCTCCTTGAATCGGTCAATATCCAGAAAAAGAACGCCGCAGTTCTGGTCATTGCGCCGGGCACGGCGGGTGAGCGCCTGATTCAGGCGGTCGAGAAAGAGCGAGCGGTTGGGCAATCCGGTGAGCACATCGTGCATGGCGTCGTGCTGCAGTTGAGCTTCTTTCTGCTTGCGCTCTCCAATTTCGCGGTAGCTGAAGACGTAACCCACTTTTTTTTCGTCGACATTCAGCGGACCGATCACCATGCAAACATCCACCAGTTCGCCAGCCTTGTTCATGCGCACGGTCTCGACGGCGACGCCGCCCTGCTGGTCCACGGCTTTTTGCAGCAGCGCATTCTCGTGCTGGCGCGTCTCCGGCACAATGAGGTCGCGCAGATTGCCGCCGCAGACTTCTTCTGCGGTGTAACCGAACATGCGTGTAAATGCAGGGTTGGAGTAGAGCACATTGTTGCCGTGCACGATCACCACGGCATCTGGAATGCTGGCGAGCACATCCTCCATGAGCCGCGGCTTGGGGGTGTGATCCCGTCCGCCGGGATGGGCCACGATGATCGCTTCGCGCCGCTCGGCGTCGAGGGTGCTGTAGGCGCCTTCGACAGGGAGCAGGCGGCCATTGACCGGCAGCGTGGCATGGAAGGGGCTACCTTGCCTGGTGCCGGTCAGCAGGGTCTGCGGCTCGGCCGTACCCGGAAAAAGCCCCCACAGGACTTCCTCTACAGGACGCGGCGCCCACTCGCCCTCATCCATTTCAAGCATCTGGCGCGCTTCGGCATTGGCGAAGACGATCTGGCCCGCCCGCTCCAGAAAGACCAGAACCGGCAGGGCATTCAGGACTGCCTGCTGCTCAATGGAATCGGAGTTTACAGGAAGATTCAAGCTCATCGTGCTCCAAGGGACTGCCGCAATTGACCTCCCTGGCCGTATTGCTGCCGGCCAAGCCGTGCGTTCACTTCGTCCGGCCCTGCACAGAACTGCAGCCAGCCTTTCGAATCATGGTAGCCCTGCCCCTGGTGGGTATCTATCCCCTAAAACGGGTAGATGGTGTGACCAAAGAGCGTAGGGTGTCCGAAATTGGGACAGGCGGCCGACGCCTTGACCGGCTGCGACGGAGTTTCCGCTGCAAAAGCCGGGCCGGCTGTGGTGGAATATTTTGGCGAACGGGCAGAATCTTTGCGAGATGGGGATGTTGCCTGACACGGGCTTTATGCTTCCCCTGCCTGCGCCCGGTTTCTGGGTGCAGGCAGGGGAAACGGCTCAGCTACGGTATGCCGGGATACGCTACGGGATCTTCACCAGTTCCAGTTGCCCGTCGCGGCGGCGATTGAGGACGAACAGATCCCCGTCGGTATCGTGGAAGATAAGCAGGTCGCGGTCACGAAACTGCAATTCGACCACAGCCTCTTCGGCGGTCAGTGGATCGAGGGCAAAGGCCTCACCGCTGGTGAGGATGTGCGGCTCAATGACCTGGGGCGGGGCGACAGCCGAATCCGCGGCGAGAGGCGCGCGCGTCTTGGCGCGGGCGCGGGTGGGTTTGCGCACCGCGGCGGCAGCCTCTGCCTGAGCGGCGCGCGTCTTGGAACGGGGCGTGACGGGAGGAGCGGTAGGCACCTTCTCCTCCTTGGGCAGCCGTTTGCTTTCCAGCCTGCGGTCCTTGTACCGGCCCACCTGGCTTTCGACACGCTCGATGGCCTCGCGAAGCGACACATCCCAGGCAGCGGATTTGCCGCTGGCCGCAAACGTCTGGGTGCGCACCTGCACGGTCACCTCAACGATCTGCAGACGCTTCAGCGTGCTGAAGATGATGCTGGCACGCGCTGTTTTGCCCAGAATGCGGGCAATCCGTTTCATCCCATCCTCGGCCTGTTTGCGCAATCTTGCACGCAACGCCTTGGAGATTTCCACCTGTTTCGCGGTGAACTCCATTTCCATGGGCAGCCTCCGCTCCTTGTTCTCGCAGTACGAAATTCCGACTGGAGAACTTCGGATTCTATAGCATTTTCCAGACCCGCGTACGGAGATTTTCGATCGGCGGGCAGGCTTTTTTTGTAGCGGGAAGAAAATCGGATGGAACGGAAACCGTTTTTCCTGGCCGCGGGGCTCGCGGCAAGCCGTGGCGCGCCTTGAGAGGAAGAGGAAAATGCATTGTGTTTCCCAACGGCATGCTTGGGAGATTATTCTTCATTACGATCTACAAAATGGCTCCCAAGAGGTGCTGAGTGCATAGGGTTGTACGTTTTCTGTCTGTTGTATTTGGAATTCTGTTTTTAGCCGCAACGTCACAAGCGAATCCAAACTCCGGGGCCCAGCAGAAAACGGGCTTTGAGCGTCTGGACCGGGTCACCGCTTCCCGGGCAACCGTCAATGGAATAGAAATCCGCTGCGGCGCAGCCGTGATGCAGATAACCGCGCTGCGCGACGATGTGCTGCGGGTGAGGGTAGGCGCGAACGGGCAACTGCCGGAGGATGCGTCCTGGGCCGTGCTGGCCGCGGCGCGCACTGCAAGTGCCGCTGTAACTCCTGAGTCCAGCGCGACGGCCGTAGGCTTCAAGACGGCCAAGCTGCGCGTCAGCATTCAAAAGGACCCGCTGGAGTTGAAGGTCACCGATCTGGAAGGCCGGGTGATCAGCCAGGACCTGCCGGGACGGTCGGTGGAGTATCACGGCAACGCGTTCCGCGTGTACCGCAAGTCGCCGGCCGACGAGCACTATTTTGGTCTTGGCGACAAGCCGGGACCGCTGGACCGGCGCAACGAGGCTTTCAGTAACTGGAACACGGACGCCTTCGGGTGGCAGGAGTCGAGCGACCCGATCTACAAGTCGATTCCGTTCTTCCTCACCTACCGCAAGGGCGTTTCAGCAGGCATCTTTCTGGATAACACCTGGCGGGCCAGTTTCGACTTCAACAAGGAGTACCGGGACGGCTACTCGTTCGGCTCCGAGGGCGGGCCGCTGGATTACTACATTCTGTATGGCCCCGATCCGAAATCCGTAGTCAAGACCTGGGCCTGGCTGACCGGCGCGACGCCGCTGCCGCCGCTGTGGTCGCTGGGCTTCCAGCAGTCGCGGTACAGCTACTATCCCGAGGCCGAAGTGCGGCGCATTGCCGACCGGCTGCGCAGCGAGCGCATTCCGACCGACGTGATCTGGCTGGACATCGACTACCAGCTCAAGAACCGGCCCTTCACGGTAGACCCGGAGCGCTTTCCTCACTTCGACCAGATGATCAAGGACCTGAAGGCGCAGCATCTGCACACGGTGGTGATCACTGACCTGCACGTGGCCGACCTGCCCAACGCGGGCTACAAACCCTACGACGAAGGCAAGGCGGGCGATCACTTTGTGAAGAATCCCGACGGCTCGACGTATGTGGGCGTGGTGTGGCCGGGGAAATCGGTCTTCCCGGACTTTACGCGGAAGGCCTCGCGGGAGTGGTGGGGCACGCTGTATGCGGACTTTGTGGGTAAGGGCGTGGCGGGCTTTTGGAACGACATGAAC
>CAVZNE010000342.1:0-3767 GCA_963776445.1 Terriglobales bacterium | reverse complement strand
GGTCGCCGAGGAAAGCAAAGCGTACATTGCCGAGCTTCAGGCCCCAGGCCACCAGCGCTTCCACATCCTGGCCGCGATACTCCTGGCCAAAGATCACGACCAGCGATTCCTCAGCCAGCAGAGACTTGCTGAAAGGAGCTTCGCTGCTTTCCAAAAATGCCGCGAGATTCTTGTAGCCATCGAGCGGCAATTCCTGCGTGGCCTTGGCCTGCCGCTCCAGCTTGATGGTTTTGGAATTGGCAACATAAAGCCGGGCTTTGTTCAGGCGCACATCGGCGCGTAGCAGCCATGCCAGAAGCGGGTGTTCTTCCGTGGGGTTGCCGCCCACCAGCAGAATGGCCGGAGCCGCCGCGATGTCGCGCAGGCTGGCTGCCTTGTCCATCTGTCCGGCCAGGGCGCGCGCAAAGGCCGCATAATCCGTGCTGCGCTCGTGGTCGATATTGTTGGTGTTGAGAACCGTGCGCGCAAACTTCTGCAGCAGATAATTCTCTTCGTTGGTGGTGCGGTTGGAGCCGACCACAGCGATGGCCGCGCCACCCTTGCTGTCACGAACTTCCTTGAGTTTGCCCGCCGCGGTACGGATTGCATGCTCCCAGGTAGCCGGTTCCAGCTTGCCTTCGGCGTTGCGCACCATCGGCTTGGTCAACCGCTCAGGGCTGTCGACAAAGTCGAAGCCGAAGCGGCCCTTGGCGCAGAGGAAATCGCCATTGATGCCGCTCTTGTCGCGATTGTCGGCGCGGATGATCTCCGCTCCGTCGATGGTCTGGCGCACGCCCAGCGTGACCTTGCAGCCGTCGGCGCAATGCGTGCAAACAGTGGACACGTGGTTCATCTCCCACGGCCGTGTCTTGTAGCGATAGCTGCCGCTGGTCAACGCGCCCACCGGGCAAACGTCGATGCACATGCCGCACTGCTCGCAGTCCAAATGATCTCCGCCGTTGGGCGCAATTACCGAGCTGACGCCGCGGTTCTGCACGCCCAGCGCCCACACGTCCATGCCTTCGCCACACATGCGAATGCAGCGGTAACAGAGGATGCAGCGGGGACGGTCATAGTAGACAGCCGGGGACCACTGCTGCTCTTCGCGGTGCTGCTTGGCCTCGGTGTAGAGGCTCTCGCCTGCGCCGTACTTGAAGGTCATATCCTGCAACTCGCACTCGCCGCCCGCATCGCAAACCGGGCAGTCGAGCGGATGGTTGCCGAGCAGAAGCTGGATGGTCGATTTGCGCGCCTGCGCAATCTCAGGCGAATCGGTAATGAAGACCTGGCCCTCGGCAACCGTGGTGGTGCAGGCGGTTTGCAGCTTGCCGACCTTTTCCTGGCGCACCACGCACATGCGGCAGGCGGCCTGCAGGCTCAACCCAGGGTAATAACAGAAAGCCGGGATCTCGATGCCTGCCTTGCGGCAGACGTCGATCAGCAGCGTCCCCGCGGGAGCCGTCAGCTTCTTTCCGTCGACAGTGATATTTACGTCAGCCATTGATTTCCTTATGCGGCCTGGGTCTCTTCTGTGTAGGGAAGAGACTGGGGAAGCGAAACGGCAAGCCATTCCACAAAATACTGTTTTGTCTCATGGCCAGGATCGAACTCGTCGAAATCGACTGTTGTCGTCACGGGCTCCGGAATGGGTTCTCCGGCTTTAACAGTTTCACTCAGGTACAGTTCCAATGCTTCGCGCATATTCGCGCGGGTATTCTCCAACTCATCGCCAAGCGAGCCGCATCCGAGAACGTCAGGAGAAAATGCGCTCCAGTTCGTTGCACTCTTCTCGTAAACCACCAAGTATTCTCGCGTCATTTCAGACCTGCCTTCTTGAGGATACTGTGAAGCAGCCCTTTCCCGATTTCCTTCCCGGCGTGCATCGGCACAATCAGCAATCCCGGTTTTGAAGGATGGCGGAAATGCCGGTGACTCCCCGCTTGTCCCGTGCTGTACCAACCATCAGCTTCGAGAATGCGCACAAGGTCTTGCGGTTTCATGGAGTGTCTCGCAAATCTTCCACCCTAGACAAGCTCCACTTCTACATGTTTGGCGAACGGGCAGGGCTTCCCGTCCAGGTGGTCCTCGAACTCCTTGCGGAATTTCTTCACAAATCCCAGCATGGGCATGGCTGCCGCGTCGCCCAGCGGACAGAAGGTGCGGCCCAGCATGTTCTCGGCCAGGTATTGAATATTGTCGATGTCCTTGGCGGTGCCGAATCCGGCGTGGAACCGCGTCATGGACTTTTTCAGCCAGTCGGTGCCTTCGCGGCAGGGAATGCACCAACCGCAGCTTTCATGCTGGTAGAAGCTGATGGTCCGCAGCGCGAATTCGACGATGCAGGTCTGATCGTCCAGCACCACTACGCCGCCGGAACCGAGCATGGAACCGGCCTTGCCCACCTGGTCGAAATCCATGCCCAGATTCTCAATCTCTTCGGGCAGCAGCACCGGGGTGGAAGAGCCGCCGGGGACCACAGCCTTGAGCTTCCGTCCGCCGCGCACGCCGCCAGCCACTTCGTAGATCATCTTCTTTAGGTTGTAGCCCATGGGCAGTTCGTACACGCCGGGCCGCTCCACGTGGCCGCTGATGCCGAACAGGCGGGTACCGCCGTTGCGTTCCGAACCAATCGCCGCAAAAGCCGTGGCTCCCATGGCAATCACATGAGGTACGGTGGCGATGGTCTCCGCATTGTTAATGACCGTAGGCCCGCCGTAGAGGCCGACAACCGCCGGGAAGGGCGGCTTGATGCGCGGAACGCCGCGCTTGCCTTCCAGCGACTCCATCAGCGCCGATTCCTCGCCTACTTCGTAAGCGCCCGCACCGGTATGCGTAATGATTTGAAACTCGGTGTCCGAACCGAAGATGTTCTTGCCCAGAAATCCCTTGGCATAGGCGTCGGCGACTGCCTTCTCCATGATCTCCAGCAGATAGCGATACTCGCCGCGCAGGTAGATGAAGCCCAGCTTGGCGCCGATGGCCAGGCCGGCAATGATCGTGCCTTCGATCACCGCATGCGGATCGTGCAGGAAGATCAGGTGGTCCTTGCAGGTGCCGGGCTCGCTCTCGTCGCCGTTCACCAGCACGTACTTGGGCTTGTCCGATTTCTTGGGCACAAACGACCACTTGAGGCCGGTTGGAAAGCCCGCGCCGCCGCGTCCGCGCAGGTTGCTGGCCTTCATCTCGTTGATGATCCATTCGGGCCCCTGTTCGAGGCACTTCTTCGTGGACTGATAGCCGCCAAGTTCGAGATAGCGATCGATGTTGGCCGCGCCTTTGCCGAAACGGCTGGAGACGACTTTGACTTCATCGGGATGGGAAACCAGTCTAGGCATGAGTGACCTTCCCATCTGTCTGCGCCTTGCCGCGATAACCGGCCAGAATGCCGGGCACCAGCTCGGGCTTGAGTTCGTCGTGGAAGTCGTAGTTCACCTGGATGGCCGGCGCCCAGCAGCAGGCCCCAATACATTCCACTTCTTCAAGGGAGAAGATGCCGTCCGATGTGACGCCCTTGGGACCGATGCCCAACTCTTCCTGGAATCGCTCGTAGATTTCGTAGCCCCCGCGCAACATGCAGCTGATATTCGTGCAGACCTGCACGTTGTATTTGCCCACCGGCTTGAAGCGCAGCATGGAGTAATAGGTGGCTACATTGCGCACGTCGAGTTCGGTGATGCCGATGCGCTCGGCCACTTCGGCGATGACCGCGTCGGACAGGTAGCCGATCTCGTCCTGCGCGTAAAGCAGCATGGGGACCAGCGCCGAGCGCTTGACCGGATACTTGGCCG
>CAVZNE010000341.1:0-3095 GCA_963776445.1 Terriglobales bacterium | reverse complement strand
AGCGCGGCCAGCCCGGCCGCCAGTTCCGGCCGTCCAGCTTGCCTCCGGGGCGCGCCAGCTCCAGTTGCCGGCGGCCACCGCGGGCGTGTTCATGCGGGCCTCGGAGCCCAGTTCCAGCAGGTCCTGCGCCGGGACCAGCGCCAGTTGCGCCACGCTGCCAGAAGCGGCGCGCATCAGCGGCCACACCGGGTGCCCGTTGACCGGGCCCACATAGCGTCTCCACGGCGCGGCGCTCCTCTTCACTGGCCGCCTGCCACCAGCCCTGCGTGGTGTCGTTATCGTGAGTGCCGGTGTAGGCCGCGGTGCCGGGCGTGTAGCGGTAGGGCAAGTGCATGTGCGCGCCCTTGTCGCTGAAGCCGAACTGGATCACCCTCATGCCCGGCATGCCCAACTCCAGGCGCAGCGCATCCACCGCGGGAGTAATCAGCCCCAGGTCCTCGGCCACCAGCGGCAGGGGTCCCAGCGCCGCTTCTAAAGCGCGGAACAGCTTGAGTCCCGGCGCCTTGACCCACTCGCCGTTGACCGCCGTCGCCTCGCCCGCGGGAATGGACCAATAAGCCTCGAAGCCGCGGAAGTGGTCCAGGCGGACGATGTCGTAGAGCTGACAGGCGCGGCGAATCCGGTCGATCCACCAGCCAAAACCGCGCTCGGCAAGCACGTCCCAGCGATAGAGCGGGTTGCCCCAGCGCTGCCCGGTGGGCGAAAAGTAGTCGGGCGGCACGCCGGCAATGCGGGTCGGCTGCAGGTCCTCGTCCAGTTCAAAGAGGTCGGGATGCACCCACACGTCCGCCGAATCCATGTTGACGAAGATGGCCACGTCGCCGAGGATTCTTATTTCGCTCTTCGCAGCGGCTTTGCGCAGGTCGTCCCACTGTCGCGCAAAAGCAAATTGCAGCACCCGCTCCTGGGCCAGGGCGCGGCTGTACTTTTGGATTGCTTCGGCCAGCGCCAGCGGCTGGCGGCGGCGCAGCGGCTCGGGCCAGACGGCCCACGCGCCGGTGTTGAGTTCGCGGCGCAGCACGGCATACAGGGCGTAATCATCGAGCCAGCCCGCTTCCGTCTTGCAGAACTGCTCGAACCTTTCCCACTGCTCGGCCAGTTGGACGTCGTGCGCACCACGGTCGAGAAAGTTCGCCGCCGCCTCGTAGAGCAGCGGCAGCTTGCGCTGCTCCGCCTGGTCGAAATCCACGTTACCGCTTCGTCCAGCCAGGCCGGCAATGCGCTCGCCCGCGATCCAGCCCCAGTCGCAGAGGAATTCCAGGCTGATGAGGTAGGGATTGCCGGCAAAGGCCGAGGAGCCCGCATAGGGCGAATTGCCGTAACCCGTGGGGCACAGCGGCAAGACCTGCCAGATGTGCTGGCGGGCCTGGGCCAGAAACTCCACAAACTGGTAAGCGGCGGGACCCAGATCGCCGATGCCTCCATAGGAGGGCAGCGAACTCACATGCAGCAGAACTCCGGACGAGCGTTGAAACTCCATGGCTCCATTATCTCCGCAGACGGGGGTTCCTGACGGAGCGGGCCAGGTATTGCCGGTCAGCAAACGCAAAAAGGCCCGCATCCGGTGGGGATGCGGGCCTGTTTCGCTGCTTTGCCGGAGTTACATGCCCGGGACTTCCTGTCCCTTGGCCTTGGCATTGAGCCTGATGCGGTTGTGCTTCTTGTAGTCGTCGAGGACGCCGCTCATGAAGACGCTGAAGGCCTCGTTGCGGCGCTCGGCAAGAATCTGGTCGCGGGTCTGATCGAAGTTTTTGCTGATCTCGTCCGCGCTGGGTTCCTGCTTGTCCAGAATCTTGACCACCACGCCGGTGCGCTGCGCGTTGATGGCGCCGCTGATGTTGCCGGGAACCATCTCAAAGAGCTGCGGGGCGACTTGGCCCACCTGACCGAAGTCGGGAACCTGGCCGGAAAGGCCTACCAGGTCGCTGGTCTTCATGGTTGCGCCGACGGCCTTGGCAGCCTTGGCCAGATCGTTGCCGTTCTTGGCCTTTTCCGCCAGGTCCCGGGTCTTTTGTCCCAACAGGGCGGGCAGTTGCTCATCGCGATAGTCGTCGAGGATGTGGCTCTTGAAATCGGCAAAGCTGGGCGCGTGGGCCGGGGCAATGGCCGCAACCTGGAAGATCGCGAAGCCCTCGCCCGTGGGCGCGTACTGCGCCGGGTCGCCCTGCTTGCCCTGGAAGGCCTTGGCCAGGATCGCCGAACCATCGGGCAGCGAGGAGATGACGCCCTGGCTGTTGATCAACGGCGTGGTCACCAATTGCAGGTGGTGCGCCGCGGCGGTCTTCTCGAGGCCGTTCTTGATGGCCTCCGCGGTCAGAACCCGCGCGTAGTTTTCCTCGGCCGCCGCCGACTTCTGGCGGACCAGGGTTGCCTGGATGGTGGGCAGCAGCTCGCTCAGTTGCTGGGTATGCGCCGTCTGGCGCTCTTCCACCTGAACAATGTGGTAGCCGAACTGGGTCTTTACGATCTTGGTTTCGCCAACCTTCTGCGTAAAGATGGCGTTGTCGAAGGCCGGCACCATGCGGCCGCGCTGGGTAAAGCCCAGTTCGCCGCCCGAGTCCTTGCTGCCGGGGTCGTCGGAGTTCTTCTTGGCCAGGTCGGCGAAATTGGCGCCGCCCTGAATCTGCTTGAGCAGCCCTTCGGCCTTGGCCTTGGCCGCGGCGTCGGTCTTGGCGTCTGCGCTCACAGCCACCTTGATGAGGATGTGGCGCGCGCGAGCCTGATCGGGAACCGAGTACTCCGCCTGGTGCGCGGCATAGTACTGCTTGATCTCCTGCTGAGAAGGCTGCGGCGCGCCGCCGGGCAGCTCATTGGGAGTAAAGGCAAAGTAGGCGATCTTGCGCTCTTCCGGCACGCCCGAGGCGTAGCGCGCGGCGTTCTTCTGGAAGAAAGCCTGCAGTTCCCCGTCCGAGGGATTGATCGTCTTGCGCAGCTCGTCCGCGGAGATCACCGCATAGTCGAACTTGATCTTGATGTTGCCCTTGCGGTAGGTGTCGCGAATTTCCTGGTCGCCCACGGTGACGCCGGAGGTGATGAGAGCCTGCAGGCGGCGGACGATGATGTCCTGCTTGACCTGCTCCTCAAAATCCTTCACC
>CAVZNE010000340.1:0-3201 GCA_963776445.1 Terriglobales bacterium | reverse complement strand
AAACGGGACCAAGGCGGCTGGCTTCATGGGCAGCGGCGTCGATCCCGCGGCCGAAAACAGTTTGGGGTTTGTGTCGCGCGTGGTATCGGGACGGGATCTGGACGCCAAGCCCACGGGCGAAGTGGAAGCGCTGATCGGAGTCGGCCTGGCCAAGTCGATGAACGTGAAGGTGGGCGATGGATTGACGCTGCTGGCCATGACTTCCGACGGCGCGCTGAATGGCGTCGATGTCGAGATCGTGGGACTGACCAACTCCGGCGTAGCGGCGTTGGACGCGCGTTCCCTGCGTGTGACGCTGATCGCGGCGCAACGCCTGTTGCAAAGCGATCGCGTGACCAACCTCGTGATGGGACTGGACGCAACCGACAACACCGACAAGGTTGCGGCGGAGCTTGCGCCTCGGCTGCGCGGCCTGCCCCAGCAGATGGAGTTGAGGAAGTGGATCGACCTGGCCACCTATTACAAGCAGGTATCGACCATGTTCAACGGCATCTTTCTTTTCATGGGCGTGATTGTGTTCTTCATGGTTCTCATGTCGAGCGTGAACACGCTGCTGATGTCGATGTTTGAGCGCACCCGCGAGATTGGAACCATGCTGGCCATGGGCACGCCGCGCGGCTGGATCGTGGCCCTGTTTGTGCTGGAGGCTACGCTGCTGGGCGTGATGGGCGCGGTGGTGGGCGTGGTCGCGGGCAATCTGCTCGGCATGCTGCTGAACGCATCCGGCCTGCACATGCCGCCGCCGCCGGGCTACACCGTGGCCATTCCCTTCAAGGTTCTCCACATCCCCGCGCAGATGATCGGCTCGTCGCTGCTGGTGATCGTCTCGCTGGCGTTCGCATCCATTCTGCCCGCGGTCCGTGCATCGCGGCTGCAAATTGCGGAGGCTTTGGCCCATGTCTAGATGCTTGATACGCACACTCCTGCTGATTCTTTTGATCGTGCTGGCTTTCGCCTGCTGCCGGCCAAGCCGCGCGGCAACGCCCGACGCCGAGGCGCTGCTGAAGCGCTCCGACACGTTCCGCAACGGCTGGCCGTCGTATGTGGTCCGGGTGAAGATCACCAACTTCGAGCAGGGCAAATCGGACGAAGAAAAGCTCTACGAAGTTTCGCAGAAGGGAACCGACAGAACGTATGTGGAGTTCATGAGCCCGCGCGACAAGGGCCGCCATCTGCTGATGCTGGGCGACGATATGTGGATCTATCTGCCCGACACCAGCCGGCCGGTGCGCATTACGCCGCTGGAACGGCTCTCGGGCGACGCCTCCAACGGCGACGTGGCGCGGACCAATTACGCGGTGGATTACTCGCCTGTGTATCTGCGCACGGAAAAGGTGGGCGCGGAAGAGTGCAACGTGCTGGAACTTACCGCGAAACGAAAGGGCTCGACTTACCAGCGGATCGAGTACTGGCTGCGGGTTCAGGATGCGCGCCCGGTGAAGGCGGAGTTTTATCTGACCTCGGGCAAACACATCAAATCCGCCACCTTTGACGAGTATCTGCAATACGGAGGCAGGAGCTTGCTGCATCGGCTTACACTCTATGACCAGATACGGCATAACTCGCACAGCGTTCTGGAATATTCAGGGGCTGCGCAAAGGGAGCTGCCGGACAAGCTGTTTTATCAGGGGCGGACGGACCGCTTTTGAAGATCGCTTGGCATTTGAAGAACGATCATGAAAGGGAATGAATTGATGAAAGCCAACTTCGCACTCATCCGCAGGTCCGCGTTGCCTCTGCTTTGCGGCGCACTGCTGCTCAACTTCGCCGGACGGCTGGCGGCACAAACGCCGGCCGCACCCGTTACCGCACCTGCTACGACCACGCTCACCGTTCACGTCACCGGCCTGCGCAATGCAACCGGAAAGGTTTCCGTCCTTTTGTTTCAGGATGGGAAGGGATTTCCGCTGGAGTTTGCCAGCGCCGTCGTGACGAAGCAGGGGGATATTGACGCGCAGGCCATGACCGCCAAGGTGGTGTTCGAGAAGCTCCCGCAGGGAGCCTATGCCATGGTGGTGCTGCACGACGAGAACAGGAATGGGCGGATGGATTTCGACGGCCAGGGCATTCCGCTGAAGGGCTACGGCATCTCCAATAACCCGCCGCAAAGACAGGCGCCGCCTACCACGGACGAGGCGCTGTTTCAGTTGAAGCAGGCGGAAGCGGAAACGGAAATCAAGATGATCTATTGGCAGTAAGTGCGGGGTGTGTGCTTTCCCAGGTCCCAAAAGCGGGACCTGGGGCACCCAGTTTCTTCTACCCGCTCATCTCACAAGTTTCTACGCTTCGATAACTCAAACTGACCCGATGAAAACGCTCCTGACATTGCCGGTGCTGTTGCTGCTCGCGGTCTCGGCTGTGGCCGTGGCGCAGGATGCGGCAAGCCCGGTCGCCACGAACCCGGTCGCCACGAACCCGGTCGCCACGAACCCGGACGCGGCAGGACAAGACGCGGCAATGCAGGAGGCTCCGCCTGTTTCCCGCCATAACTTCCGCTACTCGTTGGCCGTGATTGACGATGCAACTTTCTTGAGCAACCTGCGCGTTCCCCTGCCGTCTTCGGCTAGTTCGTTGGTGAAGGATCCCACGGTCACACTCTTGCAGAATCAGTTGCTGCTTGAGCCTTCGTTCGCGCTGCGCTACCGGTCCCGGTGGAGCGTCGCATCCAGCGTGGTGGGCGTGGCGGAAAGCTTTCACGGCCTCAACGCTGAGGAGTTCGGCATTCCGCCCGGCAATGCAAGCGCGATCGCCACGCTCAGCGCCGCGCTTGAACCTTACACCGGCACACGCACCCAACTGCGGGTGAAGGAAGCCTATGCGGGACTGTCGGCCGGGGACTTCGATTTCATGGTGGGGCGGCGCATGGTGCGCTGGGGAACGGGCTACGCCTTTACCGCGGCGGGTGTGCTGGACCCGCCGCGCATTCCGACCAATCCGACGGACCGGCTGAACCTGAACGAAGGCCGCGACATGATCAAGGTCGACTGGGTGCATGGGCCGCACGCGCTGACGCTGGCCTGGTCCACGGCGGCTCTGGCTCCCAGCGCAGCGAACCTGCGCGACACCACCGCCTTCCGGTATAACGTGCTGGTGCGTGGATTCGACACGGCGCTGATTGCCGGCGACGACCGCGGCGGCGACGCCTTTGGCGCGCTGGCCTTTACCCGCGTGCTGGGCCAGGCGTGGGAACTGCACGGCGAA
>CAVZNE010000339.1:0-3941 GCA_963776445.1 Terriglobales bacterium | reverse complement strand
GGACTTTCAGCCCAGTGCTGTTTATCTCAACAGCCTCGGATTGAAAATGCACTGCATGCCACCGGATCACGTTCAGTATAGAAGCTTGAGCGGTTGTAGGTGTGCGAAATGTCCCCCGGTAATCATCGAAAAGGTGGCAAAAGCCTGAAAGCGAGCCTACCCGTTTAGCCGTCTTTGAACGCCGTTTCTCACTCTTCGGGCGTTTGCCTGCAGCGGCATTCCCGCGGCTGATAGTTCGAATTCCAACCAGATTGACAACTGGACTGAGGCAGCCCAGCCGGGAGGCGGCGTTAAGATTGGAGGCAATGAATAATCTATCGTTTTGTATCGGACTGTTAGCTCATGAGCCTTTCTTACTTTATCTGGTCCGTGGCCGATCTGCTGCGCGGCGACTTCAAACAATCTGAATATGGCAAAGTCATCCTACCCTTCATGGTGCTGCGGCGCATGGATTGCGTGCTGGCAGTAACCAAGAAGGCTGTTCTTGCCGAATTGGACGCCCGAAACAAGTCTGGAATCAACCCGGAATCGTTCCTCAAGCGCAAGGCCAAACAGAGCTTCGCGTATCTATCGAAGGTCTTGATGAGATTTTCAATGCATTCTTCGCGGCTCTTGCTCGGAACGATATGGAGCGGCTTGGAGGGCTCAATGTTTTCCTTGCCCCAAACACGCGTAATGAGGCCGACCAACATACGGAAGCTCAAGTCCGGCAGTTCTACTTCGTAGGCTTGCCGTAAAAACGCGGTATACGCCTCGATGGTCATCGGAGGCCCAAGCTCAAACTCAGTTCCGCAAGGGTACACCGTATCCGGCTGGCTTGTGTCTCGGCAACCCAAATCCTCGCATCAAAGGATAGAAGATTTTTGTACACACTTTTTTGAGTTTTCCAAAAAAATCGGCCGGGGGTTGAAGGCCAAGATGGAGGGTCATGATGAAGACAAGTCCATGAGAATCATGCATTTGTCGATTTAGTGGTAGGCGAGGAAGGGCTCGAACCTTCAACCCCCGGCTTAGAAGGCCGGTGCTCTGTCCAGTTGAGCTACTCGCCCACGCTTTTCCATTGTAGCTTTGCGGCAGCCGTTATGGGAGCGGCCGAGGCTGGAATTGAACCGGCAAAGGCAGCCAGCGCGACCGAAAGGGCCTTGGCAGCGGTGGATCGGTCCTTGCCCATGCCGCTCAGATAAGCGGTAACGCCAAATCCTTCAACCTCTCCCGCAAGCGCCTGGCGCACAATCAGGTCGACCCGGCAGTTCGACAGGGGCAGCGGCCCCAGCCGTGCAATCCATTCCCGGCAGAATTGCTCGGCCTGCGGCCATTGCGCAAAGACGCGCCCCTCCACGGGAAGCAGGTCTACGTAGCAGGCCACTGCGGCTGGTTGGACACCGGTGTTTGAAACTGCTGCAAGGCTGGTCAATTCCGGGATTTCCAGCTCTGCCGGGTCGGGCTCCCACAGGTCACATTTCGCAGTCCACAGCGGCGAAGCGGGGCCATTCAGAGCCAGCAGCAGATCGGCGAGCGCGGGAAAGACCGCCGCCTCCGCAATTTCGCCGAGGAGCTCCGGACTGCACCGCAGATCAATAAATCCCGGCCAAAGGGCCTCGATGACCGGCGCTCCGCCGCCCACCTCAACTTCCCAGTCAGTTTCCATTCGCCTGCCCGGTTACCGCAAATAGATAGCGCATTACAGAGGCCTCTGCCCAGTGAATTTCGTTGCCGGAGTCCCTGGAAAGGTAGGCGCAGTGACCACCGTGGCGAGTTTCCACAAAGGTTACCTGTGGGTTGGCGTGGAGTTTGGCGCGGGTCTCTGGCACAAAGCGAATGAAGGGATCGTCCTGAGCGCCCAGAACCAGCGTGGGAACAGCGATGCGATCCACGACACGAGCCGCGGCGGCGCGATCGTAGTAATCGTTGGCGTCACGGAAGCCCCAGTAGCGGGCAACGATCTTGTCGTCGAACTGGCGCAGAGAACGCACCGGGCCAATGCCCCTGGTCTCATAAATGTTGGGAAACAGCTCTGCCTTGCGGTGGAAGCGGCGCATCAATCCGCGCAGAAAATGCCGTTCATAGGCTCGATTGAGCGGCTCGTGCAGGGCATCGGAGCCGGCCGCCAGGTCAATGGCCGGGCAAACCGCGGCCACGGCGCACAGCGGGGGCAGGCTACCCCACTCTCCGGCCAGTTTGAGTACCAGGTTGCCGCCCATCGAGTAGCCCACCAGAGCCACCCGCTGCAGGCCGTAGCGCTGGGCAAAGTGGCGCACCACCGCTCCCAGATCCCCGGAAAGTCCGGAGTGATAAAGCGTGGGGGTGAGCTCATCCGTGCCGCCGCAGTTGCGCATGTTCATGCGAATCACGTTGCATCCGGCAGCCCAGGCACGCGCCGCGATGCCAAGGATGTAGCGGGAGTCCGACGAGCCTTCAAGCCCGTGCACCAGCACGAGAGTGAGCCGGCTGGCGCGCTCCGGCTCGGCCTGCCAATGGCAATGGCACAGCACACGGCTACTATCTGCCGGATCGACCACGACGGTTTCGGGCACGGAATCAAGGAGGAAGGCAGGACGGGGGAAATAATTACCCACAATCGTCTGCAGATGGCCGTTGCTCAGGCCGCGCCGGGGCTCAAACGCAGTCAGCCACGCGGGCGGCCCAGAGGCCGCGCCGTACGTCATTGAATTTTCCTGGTTTTGCGGGTCCACGGGAACTCGGGAATTGCGGAAAGAGGGCTAGTGGCCTGTCCGGTCCGTGTGAAGAATGGGGCGGCGGGTGGGGATCGAACCCACGACATCCTGTGCCACAGACAGGCGTTCTGCCACTGAACTACTGCCGCCATGTAACCTCTTGATTGTAGCATCGATTGAGTCCATCCCAAAATGGGCGCCTGCTCTGCCGGCACCTGGACGAGCCGCGCCGACCCAGTTGGAGAGATTGAGCGTTTCTACTGCTGCTGGCCGCGGCCCTGGCGCTGGTCTTTGCCATCCCCTGGCCCTGCTGGTTTGGCTGGCGGTGTGGCTGGCAAATCGCCAGGCGTTCTCACCCCAACCAACACAAAACAATTCGCGATACAATCGATGAAGCATGTCGGGGCGTAGCGCAGCCTGGTAGCGCATCTGCTTTGGGAGCAGAGGGCCGGGGGTTCGAATCCCTCCGCCCCGACCAGCTTAAATTATTGATATCACAAGCGATAATGTCATTTTTTACCACGCATCTGCTTTTTACCGCTACAGTACTGTAGTCGATTTTGTAGCTGTCGTTGCTAGACTGCACCCCTAAACTGAGACATATCGGAGTGCGACACTTTTCAGCAAATGGAGAGCGTCGATGTCGAAGCAACAGCGGTACTTCAAAGAAATTCAGGAGCGGGCTGTCCGGCGGATGAAGCTGGGCGATAGCGTCAGCCAACTGCCCCGCGAACTGGGCGTACACCGGATTTGTCTCTACAGATGGAAACGCCAACTGGGGTTGCGTCTGCAGGGCCGTAAGCGAGCCGTGGAAGAGGATCGGCGGAACCGGCGGATCGAAACGCTGGAGGGCAAGATCGCCCGATTGGAAAGAATTGTCGACGGGCAGTGGCAGGCGTTGGATTTTTTCGAGAGTGCCTTGCGAAGGATCGAAAAGAAGAACGCGATGACCGGCAGTGGCGGCAATGCACCCGCGCCGAAATCTGTTCGCGGGTACGTGAGCAAGGCGAGCTAAGAATACTCTACAGGTATGAACTTGCCGCAGTCAGGCGTGCCAGTTTCTTTCGCCAATGGGATGAGTGGGAACTGATCGCGCCGGCGTTTCGCGGTGCCACTCAGCGACTGACGAAACACTATCCTCAGATTCACGTGCGCTGGCCTCTCGATAGATCCGTAATCTGCCAGCTTGAAAAAAGATCACGAGACTTGGATTCTCCTTGTGAAAATAACCAAACGGGACTACGATTTTCCAATCCAGCCTCTAGC
>CAVZNE010000338.1:0-8755 GCA_963776445.1 Terriglobales bacterium | reverse complement strand
GGAGCCACTCCAAGGCAAGAGGCGGTGTTGCCGTGCTTTGCAACATGGCTCGAAGATGTTTGAGAATGGTCCTTGCTGCATCGTGTGATGTTCAAGGAGTACTTCTGCCCACCAGGGACAAGTTGAACGGCAACCCGCCAGAGAATCTGGCTGCGAAGATCGTCGAGCTATTCGGCGAATTGCGTATGCCACTTTTTCGCTATATGGTGGTTGCGCTGGGCAGCGCGGAAGAAGCCGAGGACGCGACCCAGGAGTGTTTTCTGCGATTATGCCGTTATTTGCAGCAGGGCGGCGAAGTGAAAAACGAGCGGCTATGGCTTTTCCATGTGGCTCACAACCTGTTGCTGGACCAGAAGAAGAGTGGGCGGGCGTTGCACGAGGTTCTGCCGCCCGACTGGGACATTGTGGCCGCGAGACATTCGGATTCGGCTCCGGACCAGGAGCAACGGCTGCTGGCCAGGGAAAAATATGAGACGTTGCAGAGCGCGTTTAGCGAGTTGACAGAGCCGCAGCGCGAAGTGCTCAGGTTGAGGGAAGAGGGGCTTGGATACCGGGAAATTGCCGAAGTCCTCTCCTCGAATGTACCGGTGGTAGCCGCCCATATACGGCGGGCGGTGGCAAAGATCAAGGCGAAGCTGAATGTCTGAGGAAATCAAGAACACGGCGCGGGCAACCCACTTCGACGAAGCGCAGCTGATGCTGTATCTCGATGGGGAGTTGCCGTCTTCCGAGGCGAGCCAAGTGAAGACCCACCTGTTTGCGTGCCCGGCGTGCCGTCAGGAATTCAGCGAGCTTGAGGAAGCAAACCAGGCGTTTGCAACATTTCAAGGGCTATCGAGCGAGGCCTTGCCTGAGCCGCCGCTCAACTGGGCCGATTTTAGAGAGCGGCTGCAGGAGACATTGGCGAAGCCTGTGGCAGAGCGCCGGACTTGGTGGAGCAAGATTGCTGATTCTGTGCGGCAAACCGCCAGCGGAGCGATTGTGCCGTGGACGCTGAGCGGCGCTGCGGCTGCTGTGGCGCTTGTGTTTCTTCTGCTGCATTCTCCCGCGAAACATCCGCTTACTTTGGATGAAGTTTTGAGCCGTGCCCAGCAGCAGAGCGCCAGCGTTGGCGCTTCCGTGACGCCGGTTGTGTATCGGAAGATCAGCATTACGGACTCCGCCGCCCCCCAGGCCGCGGTGACGGTGCAGATCTGGAACGATCAGAAGAATGGCCGGTTCCGGGAAGAAGCGGTGAACGAGGCAGACACGGATCGAACGAATGGGACGCGCAAGAGTGCGGGAAATGACCGCAAGGCAGAGCCGCCGAGCCTGCTGCGCGATGTGAACGCGGTTTTTGCGGCCAACCATCTGCCGTTGAGCGAGCCGGTTTCAGCCGAGGCGTTCAAGGCATGGGTGCAGACGCCGGTGCGCAAAGATGAGTCGATGAGCACGGAGCAGTTCGGCGGAAGAGAGGCCTACCGTCTAACGGCCAATCTTGCCGATGCCGCGTCCACTCCGGCTGCAAGCACTCCATTCATTCGCGCCATGGATCTGCTGGTGCGCGCCAACGACTGGCATGCGGTTGCAGAGCGGTTGACGGTGGCCAGCGCGGCCGGCACCCGCACCTATGAGATTGCCGAGCTTGAGTACCGGGTGATTCCCTTGAGCGAACTCCCCCGGAATGTATTTGGCGCACTGGAAGGCGGGAGTGCTCCGATTTTGGATAGCGGCATGGTTGTTGCGCCGGGAACAGGACAGTTGTCTTTTGCCGATCTGGCGGTTAACGTGCTTGACCGGCTGGACAGCGTGGACGCCCTGGTGCAGGACCAGCTTGTTGTGACGCGCGCAGGGAATGATGGCCTGCAGATTGGCGGCATTGTGCGCAGCGAGTCGCGCAAGGCGCAGATTCTTGGCGCGCTGGGTTCGCTGGCCTCCAACCCTGCGGTAAAGCTCAACCTGCTTTCGGCAGGAGATGCGCGGTCGGTTGGAACCACGCCTTTGACGCACCCGATCCAGTTGCAGTCGGTCGAGGTGCTGCTGAATGAAGCCGGCAGTAATCCTGAGGTGCGTAGTTACCTGGCGGTTCACCGTCACGTGACGGAGCGCGATCTCGATCAGGCGGCGGATCGCTTTGTGGCCGACGCGGTGGAACACTCGACCGAGGCCCAACTGCACGCCCAGGTATTGAACCAGATCGTCGAGATATTGCCCTTGTCGAGCACCGGGCCAGTTTCCGCTGATATCCGCGAGAAGTGGCGCACGCTGATTAGCCGGCACGCCCAGACCAGCCGGCGCGAGATTCACCAACTGGAACAGCAGCTTTCTCCGGTCTTTGCCCATGCGGCTTCTTCGGGCGGGACGTTCGCCCCTGGAGCTGCCGGAGAGGAAGATTTGCGGCCCGAGGCCAGCCGCCTGCTGAACATGACCACCGACAGCGACCGGATTTTGTGGCAGGCCTTTTCATCCAATGCCAGCGCAGGCGACCGGAGAGGATTGACGGAAGCGGAATTCTGGCAAATGCTGAAAGAGGAAGACTCTCTAGCAGCGCATATAGTTGATAAGGCCCATCCCTAGCGGTCCGTGCAGCCGGGGAGTGGCTGCCAGATCGATGGGGTACGATGTTCGCAAGACCAGGATCGATTGCTTCCAGTGTGGGCCTCGCCATTCTATGGCTTCTGGGGCAGTCTTTTCTTGCACCGGCTTCCCGGGCGCAGACGACGCCGGCGGTTCTTTCCGGCACGGTATTAGACCCGGCCGATCGACCCGTCCAGAACGTGCGCATCTTCCTGATCCAGGATGCAACAAAGTCCAAACGGCAAGCGTGGACCGGCCCTAACGGCGACTTTCTTTTTCCCCGGCTGGAGCCAGGCAGTTACACGCTCCAGGCGTTTCAGGCCGGGTTTGCCCTTATCCAGGTTCCCGCGATTGCCCTCAGCGCGGGTGAAACCCGCAGCATCCAAATCCATTTCCAGATTGGCAAGCAGCAGGAGACCGAACTGGTCCACGCCGGAGACTTTGAGGAAGCGTCTGTGATCACCACCAGGGTGGGGCGCGATCTGGTGGACGACATTCCCCTTAATGGGCGTAGCCTGCAACCGCTTCTTCTGCTGACGCCCGGCGTCATCATGATGGCCAATAATGAGTTCAGCTTCAATGGCCAGTCGACCAGCATGAACTACTTCACCGTCGACGGCATGAGCGTCAACCTGGCAGTGCGCGGCGGTGGATTGAGCACCGATCTGGCTCAGGACGCCGGCTACAGCGCATTGGGAACGACCTCGAACCTGATCTCCGTGGATGCATTGGACGAATTCATTGTCCAGAGTTCAACGATCTCACCGCAGATTGGGCGACAGTCTGGCGGCCATGTGCAAATGAACAGCCGTTCCGGCGGAGAGACGCTGCACGGCGAAGCTTTCGAATTCTTTCGGAACTCTGCTCTGGACGCAACCGACTGGTTCTTGCCGGTGGATTCGACCGTCAATACAAACCTTCAGCAGAATGACTTTGGAGGAGCGCTTTCCGGGGCGATTCCACAGCTTGGACGGTGGATCAGGCGCAACTACTTCTTCTTCTCGGAAGAGAGTCTGCGGCTCGATCAGCCGACGGCCTTGAATACGTATGTTCCGTCCAGGAACCTGCGAGCCCAGGCGCCCCAAGCGCTGCTGCCGTTCCTGGATGTATTTCCCACCTCGACAAGCGCCGAGATTGCCGGCACCGGAACATCGGTGTATCACCTGGCGATTTCCAACCCTTCATCGGAAGATACGTTCAGCCTCCGGTTCGATTCCGAACAGGCCCGCAAGGTGTCGCTCTTTGCCCGCTTCAACCACTCCGCTTCCTCGCGCGTGAGCACGGACAGCGGCTGGTGCCTTACTGGCGCGGAGAGAAACACGCAGGGGGTGACGACGGGAATGATGTGGAAGCCCAACGCCACGATGGCGAACGATTTGCGGTTCAACTACAGCGAGAACACCGGCAGTGTGACCAATACCTTGCACAGGCTGAACGGCGCAACCATTCCGGCAGATACAGTGTTGCTGCAGGGGATCAGTTCCAAGGTGAAGCTGCCCAGCCTGAATTATTACTTCCTCGGTGTGAGTTACAGCTCCAAGAGCACGGGCCAGAATCCGATTCACCAGATCAACGTTACGGATAACATCATGGCCGCCCGCGGGAAGCACCTGGTGGGCGTTGGCTTCGATTTGCTGCGGCTGGTAGGCGAGACCGTTCCGAGCGATTTCAATATGACGGTCAGTTTTCTGTCGCAGGCCAGTGTGAATTCGGGCGTGGCGGACAGCATCGCGATTCAATCCCAGGACGATGTAAAAGTTGTGCAGAAGATTTCTTCTTTGTACGCGCAGGATACATGGAAGCTGAATAAGCGCATGGTTCTGGACTATGGCGTGCGCTGGGATGTAAGCCCGGCGCCTGCGGCCAACAACGGCCAGAGTCTGTATACGGTGACTACATCGAAGGATATCGCCAACATGACGCTGGCTGCCGCGGGAACGCAGCTCTATCCGACGATTTATACCAACATCTGCCCACGCATCGGACAGTCATGGCTTATAGCAAATGCGCCCGGAAAAGAAACGATCCTGCACAGCGGAGCGGGAGTGTTCTACTCCCTGGGTAACACGAACTCCATGGCTTCTTCCAGCACCTTTCCCCATGTTCGGCAGGACACGCTCTACAACAAAAGCTATCCCCCTGCAACGACGCTGCCAATTCCGAGCTCGAACAAGCTGCTGCCACCTTATTCCGGGCAGACCTTCTATGCGTTCGCCAGCGGCTATTCCACGCCGGTTGTGTATCAGTTCAGTACGGGACTCGAACAGCATTTGGGAAGCGATAGAAAGCTTTCGCTGGCCTATGTCGGCTCCCAGTCGCGGCACTTGCCCGTATTGCAGAAATTGACGGACCCCAATAGCAATTTCACGCACGATACATCCATTACGGAAGTGCGCAGCGAGGGTGTTTCATCTTATAACTCAATGCAGGCGCAGTATACCCAGAGAGTAACTTATGGAATGCATGTTCTGGGTTCGTATACCTGGGCACACAGCATCGATAATGTCTCCGGCGATCTGAATGGATTTCCGGAAGTCACCTTGATTCCTCTGCTTGGGGAGAGAGGCGATTCGGAGTTCGATGTGCGCCATAATGCAGGGTTGGCGCTCACCTGCGAAACGAAGGCTCCGGCGCTGGATGGAGCGGCGGCCAAACTGCTCGATCGATGGATAGTGGGCACGCTTTTCACTGCCCGCGGGGGGATGCCGCTGGATGTGACTTACACAAGACCGATCGGATCGCAACTGCTGCCAACAAGGCCCGACCCCATCAAGGGCGTGAGCCTGTTCTTGCCGCATCCGAACCAGCCGTGGGGAGAGATTCTCAATTACAAGGCGTTTGCGATACCATCCGCGGATCGGCAGGGCAAGTTGGGCAGGAATTCGTTGCGCGGTCACGCGGCGTGGCAGGATGACTTCTCCGTCCATCGTAACTTTTCCTTGAGAAACAAGGCGTTTCTTGAGGGGCGGGCGGAATTCTTCAATGCCCTGAATCACCCCAACTTCGGCGACAGGGATATGGATCTGGGAACGTACAGCAATGGGATGTTGGCGAGAAATCCAACCTTCGGCTATACCACGCGCATGCTGAATACCCAATTGGGAGGTTTGCAGCAGTCCTATCAGGTAGGTGGTCCTCGGTCGGTCCAGGTTTCCATGAAGCTGTCCTTCTAACTCCATTCGAGTTACTGGTTCTACTTGTCCGAGCTATCCGTTTCCTTCTGTCCGTCCTTGATATAACTACTGTCCCACTCGCCCTGGGCGCGCAAATGCGCAATCTCCTGGCACGCCATTTCCTGGCCGCGCAGGTAGTCTGGCTTGCCCACGCGGTTCAGCGGCATCTGGCCGGGTTCCAGAATGATCCAATGACGCGGACGCATATAGGATGGCAGGGAACGCGCGAGCCGATCCAGATCGTGGCGATTCAGTTCAGCTTCGGATTTCTTTTCCACCAAGGCAACCGGCGCTTCGGAAGCTACCTCGTGCGCCACGCCCACCACGACACAGTTGGCCACCTTCTCGTGCAGGGTGCAGATATGCGCTTCCACATCGCCGGGGTATATCTGGTATCCAAGCGACTTGATCACCCACTTATCCCGCCCGGTCAGATGCAGGCCGGCGGCGTCCTTGAATCCCAGATCGCCGGTATAGAGAAAGCCATCGCTCGAAATGGTGCGGGCGGTGGCGGCGGGATCATTGACATACCCAAGAAAGGTCTGCGGTCCGCGAAAGCAGAGATGGCCGATTTCGCTGGACGGCAGTTCGTCGCCGGCGCTGCCATCGGCGCGCATGGGTTGGCGAATGGTGCACGGATAGATAGGCATGTCCTGGCCAAGCCCGGCGAGAATCGTCTCCTTGTTGTCCGCGCTGGCCTGCACGTAGGTGCAGAAACCCGCGGCCTCGGTCAGTCCCAGACCGGTGCCGATCACGGGCGACATGGAGGCAAGCTGGTCCACGAACGGCCGCGAGACCGCATTGCCTCCATAGGCGGAAAATTTCAGGCTGGAGATGTCGTAGCGATCGTAGTCTTTGAGCCTCCACTCCAGGTTGAACATGGCTGGAATCTGGCCCAGGATCTCCACTCGATGCTGGGCGATGGCGCGCATCGAACGACTGGCGTCAAAGACCTCGAGCAGGACAGCCGTGCCTCCTCCGAAGAGAATGCTCATCAACGCCTCAGTCTGGCCGCCGACGTGCGACGAAGGCAAATTGACTAGTATGCGCGCGCCGTTGTCTCCACCAAAGAAACTGCCGCACATGCACATGTTCTGGACCGTGATGTTGCGGTGCGAAAGCAGGGCCGGCTTGGGCGAACCGGTGGAGCCGGTGGTAAAGATGACCAGCGCGCCATCGTCCGCGGTCAGGCTGGAGGCTATTTCGTTTAGGGCGGCGGAGTCTGAGGCGGTCTCAGTGGGCTTATACGTTACGTTGCGCGACGCAGGTTCGGCGATTGAGGCAAACGAGAGCGTGCCGGCTATTGCGTCGTCCGAGTCCACTGCGATGGAATGCTGGAGCCAAGTGCAGTGCGTATGCACGGCGCTCCACAGCTCACGGAAATCAAAGGGCGCTTTCACACCCAGGCAGGCAAATCCGCGCGGACGGAGGATTTCAAGCGCTCGGATCACCTCGGCGGCGGAGGAACGCAAATCCAGCGGGGCGACGATCACGCCGATTTTGAAACAGCCATATTCCAGCAAGACGTGATCCACGGACATGGGCAGCACGGTGACCAGGAAATCGCCCTTGGTGAAGCCCAGGCGCAACAATTGTTTCGCCAGCCCGGTGGTGATGCGGCCGAATTCGCTCCAGGAGACAGAGTGGGTGCCGTCGGCACTCAGAAGGGCGGTAGCCTGCGGCTTATCGTTCGCCCACTTGGCTACCACGCGATGCAGCAGATGGCGATCGGCAAAAAGTTTTTCGTAATCGTCGAGGGTAAACTGTGGCACTTGCATCGATTTACTCATGTAGGTTCCAGTCGAACAGCCGCGGCGGCGCTCGTCAAGGGGGGGCAGAGGAGGCCGCTGGTCCTGGACGGTCACTCGAATCCGGCCTCGTCCGATTGCATGACCCAACAAGCCAGACCATCCAAACCGGCTTCGCCCGTCAGCCATAGTGGATAGATGTCGCACAGGAATTTCGGTTTGCGTCGGATGTTTGTGTCGAAGGGAAGGTGAGAACCCGAATCTGCCAAGGGAACTTGCCGGAGCGATGATCGAAAAACGTCTGATTATATGGAGCGGGAGACCGGGATCGAACCGGCGACATTCAGCTTGGGAAAGTGTAAATGACGTGTGTTTTCAACAACTTGCATAGACAGTAGAGAGTTAAAAAGAACTCTAGCGAGCGCAAAATAATATTTACAAGGTCCTTGAGTAGGCTTTTGTGGGATTTTTGAGTGATCCCTCCGCAGTGTCCATGCGGGTGCTGGTGAAAAGCCCACTCAGGAACCCTCCAACAAAAACGCCTTCAAAGCAGAACGTCAGCTTGAGTTCAGCCCGGCGGCTGACGTTCTTGAACACTGTTTTGGGCGCAGAAAAGGCCCCACCAGGACGTAATCCTGGTGGGGCCCTTTGCTTCTCCTTGTCCTAAGCAGCCTCTCGTATCCAGTGCGTCAGGACCTGCCTGGAGAACCGCCACTCGGCACCCAGACGGCGATGCGGCACACCCCATGCAACGGCTCGCCTGCGAAGTGTGACCGGATGCACGCGCAGCAGTGCGGCAGCCTCGACAAGCGTCATTACATCAATATCTGGGGCCAGTGTTGGAGTTTGCATATAGGGTAATAAGCTCTAGCCAGGGGCGCCCCTTATTATGCCCAAAAGAATTCCAACTCTTGCCCAGAAGTTGGGATGCCAGTGCCCCATTCCACTGTTTACGCAGCAGGCTTCAGGTTCAACAGCACCGTTTCTTCCATTACCTTCAACCAGGTCAGAGAGGGTTCGCTGCCTTTGAACCGCTCCGGGAAGCGTACGATGTCCTCCTTTGGGCATTCCGATTTCAACTCAAAGCCGTCAAGAAGGCATGCGGATGCTCTTCTCATGGCGTCCTGGGTGACTCTCACTGCCTCCTCGATCTGGTGAACTGGGGCTTGGATCAGAACCGCGTCGTGTATGGGGCAGCAGACCTCGACTCCCTGCTCCATCATTTGGATGACAGCAAGCCTGAGCATTTCGGCACCCGTCGTTTGCAGTGGAAAGTTT
>CAVZNE010000337.1:0-4384 GCA_963776445.1 Terriglobales bacterium | reverse complement strand
TGGTCACCGCGGCTTCGAAGGCCGGCAGGTAGATTTCGCGCAGGGTCCGCTCGTCCAGGTCCGAACTCACGTTGTGCCGGTTGTACTCCTGGTTGTTCACGGCAAAGTGCTTCACCGTAGCGATCACGCCTTGCGACTGGACGCCTTCAATAAATGGAACCGCCAGGGATGCGTTCAGGAAAGGATCTTCCGACAAGTATTCAAAATTGCGTCCGTTCAGCGGCGACCGGGCGATGTTGACGCCGGGGCCGAGCAGGAAATGGACGCTGCGCGCGCGGGCATCCTTGCCCAGACCCTCGCCCAGCTTGCGAGCGAATTCCGTATCCCAGGTAGCGGCCAGCGCCACGCCGCCCGCATAGGCGGTGGTGGGTCCCCAGGTGCGCACCCCCAGCGAAGCGTCGGACATCTTCAGGCGGGGCAGACCGATCGAGGGTGCGGCATGGGTGAACATTCCGTCCACGCCCCCCAGCAACTCGATTTTTTGCTCGAGCGTAAGCTTGGCCGCCATTGCATGGGCATTGGCCTCAAGGGCAGGGGAGTCCGGCGCCGGAGCTTGCGCGGACGCGGCCAGCGCGCCACCCAGCAGAAGGTACGCCAGGCAGGCGATGGCGGGCGACATAATCGTTTGAATAGAGGGCTTCTTGGCAGTTGTCATGACGCGGAAAGGCTACCGCATTTGGCCGTTGACTGTATAGACCTTTTGATCGTTGCGGGTGCTGCGGCTTATCCGGCCAGGCGGGTTCGTTGAAACAGTCAAATACAACGACTGTGACCCGAATCACAGCTTGGGGTGAATGGTGTCACTGCTTGCGTCCGCAAGGGTGGCGCAGACTCGGTATCCAATAGGGATGAAACCAGAAAGGCGCTGCTGGGCGCCGGGAGAAATGTATGGGTTTTGCAACCGGCTTGAAGACCATCGTCGTAGCCACAGACCTTGACGGCCGGTCGGGAGCGGCGCTCGAGTATGCCCGCAAATTGGCCGGAGCCTATGGCGCGCGCGTGGTGCTGGCCCACGGACTTGATCCCCTGGAGTATGCCGCCATCGGCGCAATTCCCGGTCCGGTGCTCAAGGGATTGACTGAAAAAGCGCGAACGGTGCTGGACGAACTGGCTGGAGGCCTGCTTCAGGAAGGCATCCGCAGCCATTCGGAGATTCGCCAGGGAGCGGTGGCCAGCATGCTGGTCGATGTGGCCCGGCAATACGAAGCCGGCCTGATCGTGGTTGGCACCCAGGGGATGGAAGGCGCCGGCCCGGTAATTGTCGGTGCAATTGCAGAGCAGTTGGTCCGGCTGGCGCCTTGCCCGGTGCTGGCGGTGGCCGCGGATTGGAATGCCGGCGATTTCCGTCCTATACCGGGCGGTTTGGTGATGCTGGCCATGGAGCGCAATGAGGCGACACAAGCCGCGGTCGACACTGCCTGTTCGCTGGCGCAGACCTTCCATCGCACTCTGCTGGTGGTGCATGCGCGCAGTGCCGCAGAGGCCTCGGCAGCGCTGAACCCATGCGATGCCTCGCTGGAAGAGTATGGCGTCACGCCGAGCGAGTTCTTGCCGGTGCGCTGCATGGCCAAGGATGGCAGCCCGGCAGATGTGGTGGTTGAAGCTATCAAGGAATGCCACCCCAGCATGCTGGTGGTCGGAGTCAAGCGCGCCAGCGAGACACCGGGACCTCATGGAACGGCTTTTGCGCTGCTTGCTCGCTCCAGGGTGCCCGTGCTGTGCGTTCCGCCGGAGGCTCACATGCCTGTAGAAACCTGTTAGCACACGGCCAGCACGGGATTCGATCGCTGGCTGATTGTGAAGGAGATAGGGGAGTCGCAGGGAGTGATCCCGATCGGCCTCCCGGAGTTCTGTTTTTCTGAAACTGTTGCATTTGGAGCGATTTGTGGATAGGAACTCATCGCAAATCCGCAACACCAAACGCGTTCGCCAGGGACCGGCCGGCAGGTGGATTGCAGATGCCACGCACCGCGGGACCGGATTCCAGGCGAAGACTAAGGGAGATGTAACCATGCAACCTGAGGCAAGATCCAGGCGAATGGACGCCGTTGCCGCGCATCCGCTGGCAGAGCTGTTGCAGTGCCCCCAGGCGACGGGGAGTCTGCTCAACGGGTCGGCTCAGTGTATTGATTTCGATGCCGGCTATATTGTCTTTCGCCAGTCTGGAGTTTGCCGCGGTCTTTATGTGGTGGTTTCAGGGCAGTTCCTGCGCAGGGCAGAGCGTTTGGAGACCCGGCTCACGCTGGGGCCGGCGCGTACCGGCGATCTGGTCGAACTGGCGGCCGTTTTGGGAGACGGCCATCATACCTACACGCTGGTTGCGCAAACCCCTGGTTCGGTACTGCTGTTGCCCATGGAGGCTCTCAGTCAGGCTTTTGAGAAATACCCGCCACTGCGCATGCAGTTGCTGGAAGAATTGGCCCGCGAGGTTTCGCGCGCCTATAACGCCTGCTGCCTGAACCGAACCGGGAAGGCCCGGCGCAGAAGTTCAGCTGAGTGTTGATGCAGGCAGAATAATTGTATTGACAAATCTCCGCATACAGGCTTTTTGGCCTGAACGGAAATTGACGGAAAATCCCTGCCTGGAATCCAATCAAAGTGCGCTATACTTCAGTTTCAGCTGCGGAAAAAGTATGGCATCTTTTCACTCCCATCGCCCCCCGGAAGACTGCATTAACTGTGAGCATCGCCATCTGCGAATGTTCTGCAATCTCACACCAGAGGCACTGCGGGATTATGACGGCATCGGCATCATGATGAGCCATGCACGTGGCGCGAAACTGTTTTCAGAAGGCGACCCTGCACGCAACGTCTTCGTCATCTGTTTCGGCCAAGTCAAAATCTCCTCTACTTCTCGCGACGGCAAGACCATGATTCTCAAGATTGCGGCCCCTGGCGACGTCATGGGCCTCAGCGCGGTCCTTGCCAATGTTCCCCATGAAGTCACGGCGGAAGCCATCGAGCCCTGCCAGGTAAAGACCGTCCGCAAGCAGGAATTCGTGGACTTTCTCGGCCGTCACGGCATCGCCAGCATGCATGCCGCCCAATCGCTTTCCGGCGAGTACCTGACTGTGTTCCACGATGCCAAACGACTGGCGCTCTCCGGCTCAGCGGCTGGCCGTCTGGCCAGGCTCCTGCTCGACTGGGGACGCACCAGTTCCAATGGCAAACCGGAAATCCGCTTCACCATGGCCCTCACGCACGAAGAGATCGCCAACATGGCCGGCACGTCGCGTGAAACCGTTACCAGACTCCTCAACCAGTTCCGCCGCGACGAGTGGATCACCATCAAGGGGTCCAGCCTCACCATCGTCAAACCTGACCAGCTCGAGCGCCTTACGGCTTAGGGTCCGCCTCAGTCACATCTGCTGGCCCTGACCTCCTTCTCTTTCACTCTCCAGATGTACCGGCCCCATTGCTGTTGCGTGTTGCGGCCGGATTTCCCGTCGCTTTCCAGACTGTGTGTTTCCTCCCCCTCGTCCTCTTTGCGACATCCTTTTGCATGGAATTCAGCGATGCGTAGCGATTCTCTCGCTCCAGGCCTCGTCCGCTTGGAGCAGCGGCTCCTTCAACGTCAGCACCGCGCAGCGCGCGTGCGCCAGTACCCGGTAGATGGTCCGGTCGCGGGTCAGATTCTCCAGCGCCGAGCGCTGCGTCGCGCCCAGCACAATCAGGCTGGCATGGCGTTCTGAGGATTCGGACAGAATCTCGATCGTGGGATTGCCGTGCACCACACGCGCCTCCACTTTGCTGCAACACCCAGCGCCGGCCTCCGCGGCCAGAACGCGCAGCTCATGCAGGGCGGTCGAATCCTGACCCGTCGCCAAGCCCTTCTTCTCCATCTCATCCATGGGAGGCAGCACATGCAGCAGGACCAGCTTCGCCCCCTGGCTGGACGCGATCCGGCAGGCAAGCGCTGCGCTCGGGCGAGAGGCCTCCCTCAATGTGGTGGCATACAGCACGACCTGTTCCTGGCCGGCTTCCGCGACCGCGAGATGAGCCTCAGGTCCCACGGTAAAGACCGGGAGGTTGACCGAGCGCAGCACTTGTTCTGCCACGGAGCCGAGAAGCAACTTGCCCAGCTTGCTCCGGCTCCGGGTCCCGAGTAGAACGCGGTCCGCCTGGAACTGGCGAACCACGGCGCCAATCTGCTGCGCGGCATTTCCCTCCCGCAGCAGCGCATCGCATCCCATATTCCGCCGGGTCGCTTGTTCGCACCAGGGCTGGAGCGCCTTCTCGGCAAACTCCAGGGCTCCCGCAGGATCGTAGTAGGGCATCCCTACCGCATCCACCGCCATTCCCGTGCCCGCGGCAAGCACGTGCAAAAGAATCAGTCGCGCTCCCGTCTCCTCTGCCTGCTTGAAGGCAAACGGCATCAGCCTGT